>NZ_JBDZDJ010000011.1:0-180372 GCF_040049135.1 Gordonia sp. VNK1
ACTTTTTGCATCCTCGTGGGTGAGGCTGCCGGTGGTGAAGTCGAGTTCCGACAACAAGTCGATGGTGATGTCAAGTTCCCCCGATGTCATGTACACCACAATACGCCTCGTTGGCGGTCGGCGCAAGGGTTAGTTTTCTGAATCCTGTTGCTGTGCATAACGTTTGGTCTGTGGATGACTTGTTGTCGGCGGGATTTTCTTGTCGGTGGGGTGTGGTATGGGGCGGCGAGTTTCGTGGGAGGTGTTGTGGTGGTGGGGGTTCCAGCGTCATGTTGCGAGGTCTCGACTCGACCCTCCGCTATCGCTCCGGGTCGGCTCGACCGGCGGATTGGGGTCGGTTCGACCGGCGGGATGAGGTCCCTCGACCGGCGGGTTGGGGTCGGTTCGACTGGCGGGTTGGGGCCGCCTCAACCGTAATCTGAGCGCTGTCAGTGAGATACCAGGCGCTGTCAACGCGCGGTCGGGCGCTGTCACAGAGCGCGAGGCGCTGTCCACGGCCCCGGGCGCAGTGGGTGGCGGGCCGAGCGCGTTCGGGGAAGGAGTGGGTGCTGGCACACTGGTCGACGTGGATGTCCTTGCTGTGGTGTGTGTTCTTCTGCTGGTGATCGGCGGCCTTCTCGCGTGGCGCGAACCCCGTCGACTGCTGCCCGCGGTGTTCTTGGCGTCTGGTATGGCGGTCCTGGTGGCGGACGTGAGTCTTGACCTCATCTCAGGAACGTCGACTCTGACGGCTGCGTGGTTTCTGCTCGGTGCCGGGATGGTGGCGTTGCTCGCTGTCGCCGCGCTCGGTCTTGCGTTGATCGTCAACGGAGTTCGGCTGATCGGTCGCGAGGGTTTCGGCGTGACGATGTCGCTGTCGGCTGCTCTGGGGACTGTTCTGGTCGGCTACGCCGTATCGGTCGTCGTCGGCGTCATCGCCGGATGGAGTGACTCTTCCTCGAGCAACACGATTCTGCTGATCCTGCTGGCCCTTGCCTTACCGGCCGGCTACCTCGGCTTCGTGTTCGCCATCGTCGTGGGCTGGTCGTATCTCTACGTACGGTGGGGTGCGATCCGTGCGCGGCGGGAGTCGGTGGACGCCATCGTGGTCCTGGGTGCCGGACTGAAGAACGGCACCACCGTCGGTCCACTGCTGGGTGCGCGACTGGACCGCGCGCTCGAGGTGGCGCGGCGCTCACGCGAGCTGGGTGCCGACCCCGTCATCGTCAGTTCGGGTGGACGTGGATCGGATGAGGCGCGCTCCGAGGCGTCGGCGATGACGGAGTACCTGGCCGAGCGGGGTATGCCTGCCGACAGGCTGCTCAGCGAGGACCGTTCGACCGATACCGCAGAGAATCTGCGATTCTCGGCACAGATGCTGGTCGGCAACGACATTCGTGGAACCGCTGCGGTGGTGACGAACGACTACCACGTGTTCCGTGCGGCCACCATGATGAGAGAGGCCGGTATTCGTGGTTTCGGCACCGGCGCACCGACGGCACCCTACTTCATGCCGAATGCCGAGATCCGCGAGTACGTTGCGATCCTGCGTGATCACCGGTGGGTGACCGCGGGTGCCCTGGTGCTCCTCTCGATTCCGTTGGTGCTCGTGCTCGTTGGTCTGATCGCCTGAACGGAAAGTCGGGCGCTGTCAACGAGCAACCGGGCGCTGTCAACGTGCGCATGGAACGGCCCGGGTACGACGGCGGGGCGGCGCGTCGTACCCGGGCCGGGTCTGGGGTCGATCAGCTGTCGTGGATGATGACGCCGCGAATGTTCTTGCCGTCGCGGAGATCCTGATAGCCCTCGTTGACCTGGTCGAGCGTGTAGGTCTGGGTGATCAGTTCATCGAGCTTGAGCTGTCCGGCGTCGTAGAGGCGCAGCAGTTTGACGATGTCGTACTGCGGGTTGGCCGAGCCGAACAGCGAGCCCTTGATGGTCTTCTGGTTCAGCGTGAGGTCGGTTCCCGAAACGTGCACGGTGAGCTTCGTCGGGTCGGCGAGGCCGGTGATGACGACGGTGCCGCCCTTGCCGACCACCGCGGTCGCGCTCTGCACGACCTGCTCGTCGACGGTGCCGACGAGAATCAAGGCCTGATCGGCACCCTGACCCCAGGTGAGTTCGTTGACCTTCGCGGCGGCCTCGTCGGCGTCGGCGAAGGCGTGCGTGGCGCCGAACTTGATCGCGGTATCCCGCTTGAGGGCAACCGGATCGACGACCACGACGTACTTGGCGCCTGCCGATACCGCACCCTGCACGGCGTTGATACCGAGTCCGCCGATGCCGTAGATCACCACGGTGTCACCGGCGCGCACGCCGCCGGCGTAGACCGAGGTGCCCCAACCGGACGGCACGCCGCAACCGACCAGCACGGCCTTGTCCAGCGGCAGCCAGTCGTCGACCTTCACCACCGAATGCTGGCTGATGGTGGCCCGCTCGGAGAATGTGCCGAGCATGCACATCGCGCCGAAATCATCTCCACCGGAATGGAATCGGAACGAGCCGTCGGGCATTGAACCTTCCAGGATGGTGGCGCCCATGTCGCAGAGGTTCTGGCGGCCGGTCGAGCAGTATCGGCAGGTGCCGCAGTTCGGGATGAAGCTGCAGACGACGTGATCGCCGACCTTGACCTTGGTGACGCCGGGTCCGATGGCCTCGATGATGCCGGAGCCCTCATGTCCGCCGACGATGGGATAGCGCGGCGGGAGGTCACCGTCGGTGAGGTGCAGGTCGGAATGGCAGAGACCGGCCGCGGTGTACTTGATCAGGACCTCGCCTTCGCGGGGTTCGTCGAGATCGAGTTCGACGAGTTCGAACGGCTTGCCGGGTCCGGTGAGGACGGCGGCCTTGGTGGTGAGCGTCATGGATGACTCCTTCGTTGGAGGGTGAAAGGGGTTGTCAGAGTGCGATGTTGACGGCTTTTGTCTGGGTGTAGAGGTCGATCGCGGACGAGCCGAGTTCGCGTCCCCACCCGGACTGCTTGTAGCCGCCGAACGGCATCGCGGTGTCGAAGCCGTTGTACTGGTTGACCCACACCGAGCCGGCCTTGATCTGCCGTGCCGTCTTGTGGGCCTTCGACAGGTCCTGGGTCCAGATACCCGCGGCCAGACCGTAGATCGAGTCGTTGGCCGCGGCGGCCACACCGGTGTCGGCGTCGAACGGCATCGCCGCGACGACCGGACCGAAGATCTCCTCCTCGACGATCGAGAAGTGGGGTTCGACGTCGACGAAGACGGTCGGTTCGATGAAGAAACCCTCATCGCCCCAACGCTTTCCGCCGGTCAGGGCGCGGGCGCCGTCGGCCAGGCCGGCCGAGAGGTAGCCGGATACGCGGTCGAACTGTTCCTGGCTGACCAGCGGGCCGAGTTCGGTGGACGGGTCGAGTCCGGGTCCGATCTTCGCCTGCGAGGCGGCCTCGGCGACGGCGGCGGTGAAGTCGTCGAAGATGGGGCGTTCGACGAACAGCCGGGTGCCGGCCACACAGCACTGCCCGTGGTTGAACATCCAGGCGGCCACCGATCCGGCGACGGCCTTCTCGAAGTCGGCGTCGGCGAAGACGATGTTGGGGCTCTTGCCGCCGAGTTCCAGCGACACCTTCTTGAGGTTGCCCTTGGCGGCGTCGACGATCTTCTTGCCGACCTCGGTCGATCCGGTGAAGGCGATCTTGTCGACGTCGTCGTGCGCCGACAGCGCCGCGCCGGCGTCGCCGAATCCGGTCACGATGTTGACGACCCCGGGCGGGAATCCGGCCTCCTGGAAGACCTCGCCGAGCAGCAGTGCCGTGAGCGGGGTCTGCTCGGCCGGCTTGAGGATGACGGTGTTGCCCGCGGCGAGCGCCGGAGCCAGCTTGAACGCGGCCATCAACAACGGGAAGTTCCACGGCACGATCAGGCCGCACACGCCGACCGGCTCACGCAGGGTGTACGCGTGGAACTCGCCGCCGGGCACGAAGGGCATCGACACGTCGACGGTGGAACCGGTGATCTTGGTGGCCAGACCGGCGTTGTAGCGGAAGATGTCGGCCGACCAGGCGGTGTCGACGGCGGTGGCGATGGTCGCGGCCTTGCCGTTGTCGAGGGCCTCGAGCTGACCGAACTCCGCGGCCCGTTCGGTGAGGATGTCACCGACGCGCCACAGCAGCCGCTCGCGTTCGTTGGGCTTCATCCGCGACCACGGTCCGTCGAACGCCTCGCGCGCCGCGCGGACCGCACGGTCGACGTCCGCGGGTCCGCCGTGGGCGACCGAGGTGATGGTGCGGCCGTTGGCCGGATCGATCGTCTCGAAGGTCTGCCCCGACTCGGCCCACACCCACTCACCCCCGATCAGCATCTGACGGTCGGTGGAGATGAAATCCCGAACGCGGGGGAGAAGTTCGGTGGCGACGGCGGTCATGTGGCCTCCTGCTCGAAGCGGACGATCAGTGATCTGGGTCATAGATGCGGACCCGCTTCTATTTCTGCCATCGCATGAGTCCGTCGGCGTGTGCAGAAACTGAACACCCCGGGTGAACAGCACGTCGGTCGATCCCCGTCGCCGACACCTCCCGTGCGGCCGCCGATGGCCGCCTCGTTAGCGTGAGACAGCCCCGAACCGCACACGCGAGGAGATCTCATGTCCCGAACGACTCGACGGGATGAGCGATTCATGAATCGCGTGCTGCGCGGATTGGGGCCCGCCAGTACGGCCGGATCGGTGCGGGAGGCACTGCGAGCCGGTGTCGGCGCCGTGCTCGGCCTCACCGTCGTCGGCGCCGTACTGGTGACCTCCGGCGTCTCCCCGACACTCGGGTTCTTTCTGATCGCACCCTTCGGTGCGACGACCGTGCTGGTCTTCGCGGCACCGAACAGCCCGCTCGCGCAACCGTGGCCGACGGTGGTGGGCAGCTCCCTGTCGGCGCTGGTCGGGGTGGCGATCACCCTGCTGATCGACCCGGTGGTGCCGAGGGTGGCGCTGGCGGTGGGCCTGGCCATCGCGGTGATGATCGTGTGCCGCGCGGTCCATCCGCCGGCCGGGGCGGTGGCGATGAGTGCGGCCCTGGCGCCGGACACGATCCACCAGATCGGATACGAATTCGCCCTGGCGCCGGTGGCTCTCGGCTGTGGACTGCTGGTGGTGGTCGCCGCGGTCTACGGCCGGCTGACCGGCCGCCCCTATCCGTTCCGCCAGTTCGATCCGGTCCACGAATCCGACGAACGCGTCGGCCTCGACGAAGGCGATCTCACCGAGATCCTCGAGCGCTACCAGCAGTCGTTGAACCTCAGCGTCGCCGATCTGGCCCGACTCGTCGGGGCGGCCGAACAGCGGGCCGCCGGGCATCTCGCCGAACCCGTGCACGCTGCCGACGTGATGTCGCGCGACCTGGTGACCGTCGCACCGGAGTCGCCGCACTCCGAACTCGCCGAACTGTTCCGCACGCACCGGTTCACCTCGCTGCCGGTGGTGCGCGCAGACGGCACCTTCGCCGGCGTCGTCTTCCAGATCGACCTCATCGAATCCGTCGGTCTCGACCCGCGCCGGACCGGATCAGCGTTGCCCCCGCGCCGACGCGGTGGCCTCGTCACCGCCGCCGACGTCATGACGACTCACCTGCCGGTGGTCACCGCCGACACGCCGATCGCCGCGCTGCTGCCGCAGTTGTCCGATCACGGGGCGGATGCGGTGCCCGTCGTCGACGGTGACGAGATCGTCGGCATCGTGACCCAGACCGATCTGATCTCGGTGCTCGCCCGCCAGGCGATCGGCAACGGGTAGGCGAGCACCGGGGCGCGCCCAGATCCCGAGGGAGCGCATCCGGGCGTAGAGGGTGGTGCGGCTGATCCCGAGTTCCTTTGCCGCCCTGACCTTGTTGTGCTCACACCGCTCCAGTGCCGCGATGATCGCCTGGCGTTCGGCCTGTTCCAATCCGGCCAGATGGGAAGCGCGACTGATGGTTCGGTATCCCCGCGGCAGGTCGTTGAGTTCGACGGTGCGTGCCGACCGGGCGTGGCAGGCGGCCACCGCCTCGCCGAGAACGGTCACCAGTTCGGTCAGGTTGCCGGGCCACTCCTGGCACAGCAGCGCGTCGGTGGCGGCGCTGGACAGTGTGGTCCCCGGCGCGAGATCGGTGACCATCCCCGACGCGAGGGAGCCGAGTTCGGCGGTGCGTTGCCGCAGCGGTGGCAGCTCGATCCGTCGTGGACATTGGCCGAGCAATGCCGCCGCACCCGCGCCGATCTGCGAGGCGGGCCCGGCCACGACGACGATCGGCGTGAGTGCCCGCCCGACGGCGTGGCGTAGCAGCGACAACGAGCGGTCATCGAGCAACTCTGCACCATCGATGACCAGCGCGGTCCGACGTTCTCGTGCGCGGGCCAGCAGAACCGTGACATCGGGTGCCGCCCCCTCGATGAGCGACTCGGCGATATCGACGACGACCGGTGCGGACGAACCGCCGCCGAGTTCGGTTGCCACCGCGACCGCCTCGGTGCTGCGCCCCGTGCCGGGTTCCCCGGTGACCGCGACGGCGCCGCTCGTGTGCGGGCGGGTGTGCGTGACCCGGGTGGGCGCGTCACCGGCGAGATGCGGCCGCAGGAAGAACAGGGCCGCGCCGCGGGTTCCGGGCACCGGTTCGACCAGGATGTCGACGGCGGTACCGGCGCTCAACGTCAGCGACAGGCTCGTCTCGTGCAGCGCCGGATCCGCCAGAACCGCCCGCAACGCGCCGATGTCGGCGGCCGAGAGTAGCTCGGCGGCAAGGGTGTTGGTGAGTTGCAGGTCGTCGCCGAGGGCCGCGACGGCGATGTCGCGGCGCGGGGCGGCGCGCTGAAATGCATCGAGCACCCGGCGCTGATGGGCGCGGGACCGGTCCAGCAGGCGGTCGGCGATATCGGCGACGATGCCGGTCACGAATGGAACGGCGAGCGGGTTGGCCTTCTCGTTGACCTCGGTCATGCACAGGCTGCCGACGAGGCGTCGGGTCGCCGGATGGATGATCGGCTGACCGAAACAGCTGAGCCGTTTGAACTTCTCCAGATAGTGCTCGGAGCCGTTGATCATCACGCCGCGGCGGATCTCGGCGGGGGTGCCGAGTGCGGTGGTGCCGACCGATGATTCGGCGAACGGCACCCCGTGGGCCGCACCGGCATCGTCGAGCACCCGCTCGATCGTCGAGCCGGCGGTGACCCGGGAGATCATCCGGCACTCGTGGTCGACGAGCAACAGCGACATCTCGCTACCGGCGATCCGTCCCGCGGCCTCGTCGAGGACCGGTCGGGCCGCGTCGAGCAGCGGATCGGCCGAGGAGATGTCGACCGGGGCGGGCAGTGCATCGTTGTCGGGACGGATCCCGGACATGGCCGAACGGCGCCACGATGCGGCGATGACCTGACGTCGTGGGGCGTGCGTGAATCCGGTGGGTGTGTCGATGGTCACACGATGGCACAGATCCGGTGGTCGGCGAAAGTCTGCACACGGAGCCGAGGCCGTTCTTGTGCCGACATGTCACGAACCTGTGCCCAGTTCCCGGTGAGCCGCACGGCGCGACCCGGCATCCGGTGTGTAATCGAATCCGGCGTCCGCTCGGCCGGACACGAGATGCCAAGCAGAACGACGATGGGAGCACGCGGATGTGCACAGGAATCAGGGTCACCGCCACGAACGGGGACATCTTCTTCGGGCGGACGATGGATCTGGACATTCCGATGTTCGGGACGCCGGCCGGGATGCCCGCCGAACTCGACAACCTGGTCACGATCTCGACGTTCCCGGCCAACACCGAGATGCAGAGCCCACTGACGTCGTGGACCAGCAAGTACGCCACCATGGGGACGGGTGTCAAAGGCACGACCGTCCTCTTCGACGGCATCAACGAGAAGGGACTGGCCGGTGACCTCCAGGTCCTGATGGAGTGCACGAAGGCGTCGGCCGACGACATCGCGGCGCGCGGCCAGACCGGCGTCCTCGGTGAGGAATTCGTCAGCTTCATCCTCTCCCAGTACGCCAGCGTGGCGGAGATCCGGGAGGACTACGCGAAGTTCGCGCTCCTCGACCAGCCGTTCGAGGCCTTCGGTCAGAAGATCACCTTCCCGTTGCACTTCAGCTTCGTCGACACCACCGGCGACGGGATCGTGCTCGAGCCGGTCGACGACGGAGCGTTGAAGATCTACGACTACGCGGGCGTCATGACCAACAGTCCCGAATACGACTGGCACCTGGTCAACGTCCGCAACTACCTCGGCCTGTCGAACCTCGACCCCTCGACCGCCACGAAACTGCCCAACGGCTACGAACTGCAGCCCATCGAAGGTGGTACCGGCTTCGGGATGTTCGGTCTGCCCGGCGATTACACGTCACCGTCGCGGATGGTGCGCGCCCTGAACCTCTCCGCCTACCTCAAGCCGTTCGGGCGGGAGAAGGGAATCTCCCAGCTGTACGCCGCCTTCCGCACCGTGATCATTCCGCCCGGACTCGAGCACAAGGGCGACATCAACTCGTGGAGCGACTACTCGCGGTACTGGGCCGGGTACGACCTCGCCGAGCGGACCGTGTTCGTCCAGACCGGGGAGGGCCTGGCCATCACGTCCAAGAAGCTCGATACCTCGGTGACCAGCCCTACGTTTGATGCCATCGACACCTCGGACTACGTGCACACCGTGCACTGAGTTCCCGGTCAGCTGACCCTCACGGCGGTCATGTTCCAGGCGACGGTCCCGTTGCATGGTCCGCCGCTGATGGTCGTCGTCCAGCGGCCGGTCATGCTGGTGGCCGATTGCGGGGTGAAGTATTGCGTCGAGCGTGCGGGCTTCCACACCTTGGCGGCACCGGGCTGGTAGCAGTCCCACTGCCAGGAGAAGTCGCGTTGCCAGCGGGAGCCGGTCCACCGGTACGACGGCGGCCAGGGCACCGTCGGATTCGACGATGCCGGTCCGCTGGTCACCTTCGCGGTGCACCCGAACCACGAGCATGACGTCGACAACGTGTAGGTCGCCGAGAAGTCGGGTTCGGCCTGGCGGGCCGCGAGGCTGGTTCCCGTCTTGCCGGACGCCAGCGAGGTGATCTTCCAGGTGCCGGTCCAGTTCGGTGTGGCGGCGTCGGCGGCCGGGGGCGGCACCGCGAGGGCGAGGAGCGCTGCGGTGGCGATGGCGACGAGGAGCGAAAGCGCGCCGCGGTGAGACCGAATCGAAATGGACATGTGATGAGTATCACACTTTATGAACCGCAATACTCGATATTGTGACGGGTTGTGCCGTCACCAGGGGGAACGCCGGGTGCCCAACCAGAACACCGCGAACGACAACCCGGCCATGCCCACGAACACGATCACCATCGACAGCGTCATCGACAGGTAGCCCTGCGTACGCGGGTCGATGAACGGATACGGATACCAGTCGACGAAGGGCCCGCGGGTCAGTGTGTACACGCCGTAGACGAGGGGAACGAGCAGCCACGTCCACCAACTGTGATCGGGGAGGCGACGCGGCCGGATCACCGCCCAGTCGACGAGGAGAAGTACCGGTAGCAGGCGGTGCAGGACGTCGTTGATCCAGTCGATGTCGAGGTTGACGTCGATGTCGGACAACAAGAGGGCGTAGACGATCCCGGTGATGACCATCGCGGTGGTGACCGCACCGCGAATCCATTGCCATGCAGCGGAATCCGGGGCGGCCAGGGCGCCGACGGCCAGCACGATCACGGCCGCGACATTCGACAGCACCGTGAAGTAACTGAAGTAGTTGGCGAGACTGAAACCGGGCACGTCGGCCTGCTGGACCGGCAGGATGATGAGCGCGGCGGCGCCGAGTCCGGCCGCGGCCAGACGGAGCAGACGAACCCACCAGAGTTGCTCGGAGACACGGGACATGGCGTCGATCCTGCCATGGGTGAGGGCGGGATCCGCGTCGCCTCAGCGTCGCGCGCCGTGCCGCGCCGAGCGCCGCATCACCCCGGCCGCAATCGCCGCGAGGGCCGCGACACCGGCCGCGCCGCCGACGATCCACAGTCCGGGTCCGACGGTTGTGGTGTCCAGCCACTGCGAATACGGCGCGATGTCCGGATCGGTCGAGGCGACCGCGGCCCACGGGTCGCCGACCGCCCGTGCGGTGACGAAGCCCGCCACCGCTGCGACGACCACGCTCGCGATGGAGCCGAACAGGGAGATCGGCCGCACGCAGATCATCACCGCGGTCACGACCAGTGCTGCCCCGCAGATGGCGGTGATCATGCCGGGTGCGGCGTAGTTGGCGGTGGCCAGCTCGTCGAGGTTGCCCGCGCTGTCGCCGACGGTCGCCGCGCCGTGTCCGGAGATCGCGTAGCTGCGGCGTAGCCCGGCCTGGTCGGTGAAGGCGACGCTCACCCACACGAGCCGACTCGCGACGATCATCGCCACACCGGCCAGCGCGACGATCGCGGCGAATACGATCGCGGCGACCGAAGAGCCCGCCGATGACGGGGTGGTCGGGGCCGGTGCATCGGGGACGGCGGGTGTCGGAGCGCTCGGGTTGCTCGACGCGGCGACGGTGTGGGCGTGCGCCGGGTCGCGGCGTGCGTCGGTCAGGGCGCTGTAGGCCTGCGAGGGACCCGACCCCGGACCGGTGCCGAAGGCGCGTGTGGTGCGTTGCGGCGGAATGGGAGTCACCGGCCAGGGCGGGCGCACCGGAGGTCGCGGTGGGCGGTCCGCCGCACGCCGGGTGGGGTCGGGGGTTGACGGACGACCGGCGGCGAACCCGGCCGCGTCGGTGACCGGGAAGGACTCCGGGTGCCGCGGCGCACGGGACCGGTACGGGCCCGGGATCGGTTGTGTGCGTGACCGATTCGCCGGCATGACCGGGTCCGTCGGTGGGGTGGGTGCCAGTGCCGTCGCCGCGGTCTGCGGGTCGGGAACGGCGAGCACCGAGGTGAATTCGTCGGCGAGAGTTCGGCAGTCGGGATAGCGGCCGGCGGGGTCCTTGGCCAGCGCCGTGGCGAACACCTGGTCGAAGGCGGCGAGTTCCGGATGTGTGTCGGCGATGCGTGGAATGGGTTGGCTCACATGGGCGAGCATCAGCGCCGGAATCGATCCGGCCGTGAATGGTGGTGTCCCGGTGAGGAGTTGGTAGGCGGTGCACGCGAGGGAGTACTGGTCGGAGCGGTCGGTGGCGGGAGCGCCCTCGATGATCTCCGGCGCGCAATAGGACAGCGTGCCCACCACCGCATTCGACGCGGTCAGTGAGGTTCCCGGCGAATTCGCCAGTTTCGCGATGCCGAAGTCGAGGACGACGACCCGGTCGATGACGCCGTCGGCGGTGCGGGTGAGCATGATGTTGGCGGGTTTGATGTCGCGGTGGACCACCCCGTGACCGTGTGCGTAGTCCAGGGCGTCGGCCACCCGGGTGACCACCTCGCCGACCTCCGGTGGGGTCAGATCAGCGGTGGTCAGATCGTCGCCGTCGATGTAGCTCATCGAGAACCACGGGGTGTCCTCGGCGATGCCGAAATCGTGGATGGTGATGATGGCCGGATGTTCGAGTGTCGCGGTGGTGCGGGCCTCGTTGGTGAATCGGCGGGCGAATTCCTCGTTGCCGGCTCCGGCCAGCGAGATCACCTTGAGGGCCTGCCGGCGCAGCAGATGCGGGTGTTCGACGAGGTACACCTGCCCCATTCCGCCCGCACCCAAGGTGGAGATGACGGTGTATCCGGCGAAGGTCGATCCGGCCCGCAGTGTCATGGCCACGCCCCTGGCTGTTCGGTGATGGTGGCGTCGGTGTTGGTGGCGTCTGGCCAACCATGGCACATCGCCGATGGCGATGCCATCGACATTCATCTGTTTGACACCGCTCCGGAAACGGCCCGGTCGACACGCTCTACTACCGTGGTGCGCATGCGTGTGGCCACCTGGAACGTGAACTCGGTCAAGCAACGGATCCCGCGGCTGCTGCCGTGGCTCGACGAACGCGCACCCGACGTGGTGTGCCTGCAGGAGACGAAGCTCTCTGACGACGTCTTCGATACCGTCCTCGGACCCGAATTCACCGATCGCGGTTACGAATTCGCGCACGTCGGGCAGGGGCAGTGGAACGGCGTGGCGATCCTGTCGCGGGTCGGTCTCGAGGACGTGCGACGCGGTTTCGACGGTGCCCCCGGCTACCCGGATCCCGGCTCGGCGCCCGAGGCCCGTGCGGTGTCGGCGGTCTGCGGGGGGGTGCGCATCTACTCCCTCTACGTGCCCAACGGCCGCGAACCCGATTCCGATCACTACCACTACAAGCTCGCATGGCTGGCCAGGCTGCGTGCCGTCGTCGGCCCGGAGGCGGCCGGATCGATGCTGTGCGGCGACATCAACATCGCGCCCGCCGACGCCGACGTCTACGACCCCCGGGCGTATGAGGGCCACACCCACGTCACCGTGCCGGAGCGGTCGGCGCTGGCCGATCTCGAGGCGGTCGGCCTCACCGACGTGATCCGCGCGCGCTGGCCGCACGACCGCGTCTTCAGCTACTGGGATTACCGCGCCGGGATGTTCCACAAGGACCTCGGCATGCGGATCGACCTCATCCTCGCCGGCGCCGACACCTCCGGCCGGGTCGCGGCGGCCTGGGTCGACCGCGCGGCCCGCAAGGGCACCAAACCCAGCGACCACGCGCCGGTCATCGTCGATCTCGACGACGCACCCGACGGCGACATCGGTCCGATGGTGCCGCCGCCGTCGAATCCGGCCAAGCGGGGCGCGTCGAAGGTGAAGTTGCCGCAGTCGAAGGACTGACGATCGCCGGAACGGGCCATCGTCGACGCGGTCGCACCAAGAGTTCATCGTCGCCGGATGGCCGGGTTCTCCGCTGGTCAGTACCCTCGCGGCATGACAGTGCGTGAGGGCAGCGACACGACGCCGGACGTCGTTTCCGATGGCGGGGCGCGGCGGCGCGAGTTGGCCCGGCTGCGCGATCGGCTCACCGCGCTTCACCACGACGCGAAAGCCGCCGAAGTGGCTGCCGCCGAATCGATCTCGGCGGTGCATCCGTCCCATCGGGAGAGTGCGGCCAACATCGTGCACTACTGCGCGCTGCGGGCCCACGATCTGCGCGATCTGCAGTTGGACCTGTCGGCCCAGGGCCTGTCGTCGCTGGGGCGGATGGAAGCCGGAGTGCTGCGGAATCTCGACGCGATCATCCGCATCCTCGACGACGCGCTGGGCGATTCGGGCCCGGCCGCCGGCGATCCCGAGCCGGGCGAAGGTCATCCGCTCGCCGAGAACGCGGTGACCCTGCTCGGCCCGTCGCCGGCCCGTCGTCCGACGCGCATCATGGTGACGATGCCGTCGGAGGCCGCGGCCGACGTCGACATCGCGGCGCGGTGCGCGGCCGCCGGAATGGACCTGGCCCGCATCAACTGCGCCCACGACGACCCGGCCGCCTGGCGGTCGATGGCCGCCCACGTGCGCGCCGCGCGCGCCGACATCCGGGTGGCGATGGACCTGGCCGGACCCAAGCTGCGCACCGGGCCCATCGCCGCGGGACCGCAGGTGCTCAAGGTGCGTCCGACGCGCAATCTGCTGGGCGAGGTCCTGGTGCCGGCCCGGGTGTGGGTCGGCGACGCGCCCATCCGGTCGGAGGTACGTGACGCGGTCCCGATCGGTGATCCGGCCTGGCTGGCGGCGCGGTCGGTCGATGACGAGGTGCGACTCATCGACGCCCGCGGCCGGCGCCGGGTGCTGCGGGTCCTGGAGATCACCTCGAGCGGCGTGCTGCTGGGCACCGATCGCACCATGTACCTGACCCCGGGACTGAGACTGTGGTCCGGCGACGGACCGACGACGCAGATCGGGGCGTTGCCCGCGGCGCCGCAGGCCCTGCGGGTCTTCGCCGGCGACACCATCACCCTGACCGCCGATCTGACGCCGGTGACGCCCACCGACGACGGACACCACCGGCTCGGCTGCACCTTGCCGGAGGTGTTCGCGTCGGTGCGCGAGGGGGATCGGATCTTTTTCGACGACGGCAAGATCGGCGGCCTCGTCTCGTCGATCTCGGGTGTCTCGTCGATCTCGGGTGCCTCGGCGCCGGGGGAGGCCGCCGAGATCGTCGTCGAGGTGACGCGTGCCGGACTGAGTGGGACCAAACTGCGCGAGGCCAAGGGAATCAACCTGCCCGACACCGAGCTGCCGACCACCGCCCTGACCGCCGACGATCTCGACGCGCTGACCACCGTCGTCGACATCGCCGACCTGGTGAACCTGTCCTTCGTGCGCAGCGCCGACGACGTCGCCGACATGCAGACGCATCTGGCCGAGCTCGACGCCGACGATCTCGGCCTCGTGGTCAAGATCGAGACGATGGCGTGCGTCAAGGCCCTGCCGTCGGTGCTGCTGCAACTGCTGCGCACCCGGCGGGTGGGCGTGATGATCGCGCGCGGCGACCTGGCCGTGGAGGCCGGTTTCGAGCGGCTCGCCGAGGTGCAGGAGGAGATCCTCTGGTTGTGTGAGGCGGCGCATGTGCCGGTCATCTGGGCCACCGAGGTGCTCGATCATCTCGCCGACACCGGATTGCCCACCCGCGCCGAGATCACCGACGCCGCCACCGGCAATCGGGCCGAATGCGTGATGCTCAACAAGGGGCCGCACATCGTCGAGGCGATCGGGTCGCTGGACCGGATTCTGTCCCGGATGACCCGTCACATCGACAAGAAGCGACCGCTGCTCAGGCGGATGTCGGCGTGGGCGCCGCGGGTCGACTGAACCCGGCCTCGATCGCGAAAGTATCGGTGCGCAGCGCCGTGGTTCCCGCGGCGTGTCACCATTGCCAACTATGCCGAACAGACAACGGCCCGTGCCCGCGTGGTACGGCGTCCTGACCGAACGTCGGGGAGGGCCGCTGTTACCGCGACGAGCGGCGTCGCGGCTGTCGGCCTACGTCTACGGCAACATCCTGGTGTTGGCCGCGGTGGTGCTCGCCTCGTCATCGACCATCGACGAGGGGCACGCTCCGCTGATCGTCCTCGGGACCGGCGTGACCACCTACATCGCGCACGTCTTCGCCGATCTGCTGGCGCACGCGAACGTCCCGGAGGCGCACGAGGAGGAACACGGCGGCGAGTTGAGCCGGGAACAGGTTCGCGGGCTGGCCGTCGACGAACTGCGCGACGCGGTGCCGATCATGTCCTCGGCGGTGTGGCCGGCGATCGCGCTCACCCTCGGCTATCACGAGTTCATTCCCACCGAGGCGGCCCAACTGATCGCCGGGGCGATCGTGGTGGCGCGCATCGCGTCGGTCCCGATCGTCACCGAGCGGGTGCGGGGTAATCAGCTCGACGCCCGCGTGGTGGGCGCCGGGCTCATCGCCGCCGTGGTGGCCGCCGTGATCGTGCTGCTCAAGACGCTGATCGGGCATTGATCATGCGGGATTGCCGCGGGCCCCGACGACGTTGTGTGTGGTCAACAGATCACCTGCCGATCATCTCGGGTTCTCTCCCGGTTGGTTCCCCGGATCCGATTTTTGACCTGTGCAAACCCGATCGGTAGAGTGGATCGTCGGTGCCTGGCGTACGTCGGGCCAGTCCGTGTGCCCTGCCGACGGAGCCGTGACGGTGATGTCGGACAGCGTGTCCCATGGGTACTCCCACCATGTGATGGGGTCACCGGGCTGACAAGCGAGACCGCTGTCGGGTGTCTGACACGCCCGACCTCGGGGTAGCGATAACTGTACTGACCAGGGCGAAAGCCTTGGTGGGGCGAGTTGTGGAGGTCGTCGAAAACCTGGTTTCGGCCGGTTTCGGGGACTTGCCCGGAGCACCAACCACGACGACAACGAAATGAAGCCGACCGCGCTTGTCGCGGCCGGATGTGCCGACAAAGGAAGAACTGAGCTCAGTGCCAACAATCAATCAGCTGGTCCGCAAGGGCCGTCATGACAAGGCTGCGAAGAAGAAGACCGCAGCCCTCAAGGGGAGCCCGCAGCGTCGCGGCGTGTGCACCCGCGTCTACACCACCACCCCGAAGAAGCCGAACTCCGCTCTCCGTAAGGTCGCCCGTGTGCGCCTGACGAGTGCCGTCGAGGTCACCGCGTACATCCCGGGTGAGGGTCACAACCTGCAGGAGCACTCGATGGTGCTCGTGCGTGGAGGCCGTGTGAAGGACCTGCCGGGTGTGCGTTACCGCATCATCCGCGGCTCGCTGGACACCCAGGGTGTCAAGGACCGCAAGCAGGCCCGCAGCCGCTACGGCGCAAAGAAGGGGAACTGATAAGTCATGCCACGTAAAGGCCCCGCACCCAAGCGTCCCCTGATCAACGACCCCGTCTACGGATCGCCGCTGGTCACCCAGCTGGTCAACAAGATCCTGCTGGACGGCAAGAAGTCGACCGCCGAGCGCATCGTCTACGGTGCCCTCGAGCAGGCCCGCGACAAGACCGGCACCGATCCGGTCATCACCCTCAAGCGTGCCCTCGACAACGTCAAGCCGACCCTCGAGGTCAAGAGCCGCCGCGTCGGTGGCGCCACCTACCAGGTGCCGGTCGAGGTCAAGCCCGGCCGCGCCAACACCCTGGCGCTGCGCTGGCTGGTGACCTTCAGTCGGCAGCGTCGCGAGAAGACCATGGTCGAGCGTCTCGCCAACGAGTTGCTCGACGCCTCCAACGGTCTCGGCGCCTCGGTGAAGCGCCGCGAGGACACCCACAAGATGGCCGAGGCCAACCGGGCGTTCGCGCACTACCGCTGGTGACCCCCCGCTGCGCGTGATCGCGGAACCACCACGATCACGCGCGGCGTAAGCCCGCAAGTCTCAACAGCAATTCCCGAAGGGAAACCAAGTGGCACAGGAAGTGCTCAGCGACCTGAAGAAGGTCCGCAACATCGGCATCATGGCCCACATCGATGCCGGTAAGACCACCGCGACCGAGCGAATCCTCTACTACACCGGTGTCAACTACAAGATCGGTGAAACCCACGACGGTGCCTCGACCACCGACTGGATGGAGCAGGAG
Source organism: Gordonia sp. VNK1 (assembly GCF_040049135.1). Taxonomy (NCBI): domain Bacteria; kingdom Bacillati; phylum Actinomycetota; class Actinomycetes; order Mycobacteriales; family Gordoniaceae; genus Gordonia; species Gordonia sp. VNK1. The sequence goes on from NZ_JBDZDJ010000011.1 coordinate 16,905, forward strand.
AAGGAGCGGGGTATCACCATCACCTCCGCTGCGGTGACCTGTTTCTGGAACAAGAACCAGATCAACATCATCGACACCCCCGGCCACGTCGACTTCACCGTCGAGGTGGAGCGCAGCCTGCGCGTGCTCGACGGTGCCGTTGCCGTGTTCGACGGCAAGGAGGGCGTCGAGCCCCAGTCCGAGCAGGTGTGGCGGCAGGCCGAGAAGTACGACGTCCCGCGTATCTGCTTCGTCAACAAGATGGACAAGCTGGGCGCGGACTTCTTCTTCACGGTCAAGACGATCGAGGATCGTCTCGGTGCCAAGCCGCTGGTTCTGCAGCTGCCGATCGGCGCCGAGGACAACTTCGACGGCGTCGTCGACCTGATCGAGCAGAAGGCGATCACCTGGCGTGGCACCGTCGAGATCGGCGCTGCCCCGACCATCGAGGAGATCCCGGCGGATCTGGTCGATCAGGCCGCCGAGTACCGCGAGAAGCTGCTCGAGACCGTCGCCGAGAGCGATGAGGCGCTGCTGGAGAAGTACTTCGGTGGCGAGGAACTCTCCGCCGAGGAGATCAAGGGCGCCATCCGCAAGCTCACCATCGCGCGTGAGTTCTACCCGGTCATCTGCGGTTCGGCCTTCAAGAACAAGGGCGTGCAGCCGATGCTGGACGCGATCATCGACTACCTGCCGTCCCCGCTGGACGTGCCGAGCGTCGAGGGTCACGCGGTGGGCAACGAGGAGGAGATCCTCTCCCGCAAGCCCAGCGCGGATGAGCCGTTCTCGGCTCTGGCGTTCAAGATCGCCGCTCACCCGTTCTTCGGCAAGCTGACCTTCGTGCGTGTGTACTCCGGTCACATCAGCGCGGGCACCCAGGTGCTCAACGCCACCAAGGGCAAGAAGGAACGCATCGGCAAGCTCTTCCAGATGCATGCCAACAAGGAGAACCCGGTCGACGAGGCCTGGGCCGGACACATCTACGCGATGATCGGGCTCAAGGACACCACCACCGGTGACACCCTGTGCGATCCGAGCGCGCCGATCGTGCTCGAGTCGATGAGCTTCCCGGACCCGGTCATCAACGTCTCCATCGAGCCGAAGACCAAGTCCGACCAGGAGAAGCTCGGCACCGCGATCCAGAAGCTCGCCGAAGAGGATCCGACGTTCTCGGTGAAGCTGGACGAGGAGACCGGCCAGACCGTCATCGGCGGTATGGGCGAGCTGCACCTCGACATCCTTGTCGACCGCATGAAGCGGGAGTTCAAGGTGGAGGCCAACGTGGGCAAGCCCCAGGTGGCCTACCGTGAGACGATCCGTCGTCCGGTCGAGAAGCACGAGTACACCCACAAGAAGCAGACCGGTGGTTCCGGCCAGTTCGCGAAGGTCATCATCAAGCTCGAGCCCCTGGTGGACGCCGAGGACGGTGCGACCTACGAGTTCGAGAACGCCGTGACCGGTGGTCGCGTCCCGCGCGAGTACATCCCGTCGGTGGATGCCGGTGCGCAGGACGCCATGCAGTACGGCGTGCTCGCCGGCTATCCGCTGGTGAACCTCAAGGTGACGCTGCTCGACGGTCAGTACCACGACGTCGACTCGTCGGAAATGGCCTTCAAGATCGCCGGTGCGCAGGCTCTCAAGGAGGCTGCCAAGATCGCGAACCCGGTGATCCTGGAACCGATCATGGCCGTCGAGGTCACGACGCCCGAGGATTACATGGGTGACGTGATCGGCGACCTGAACTCCCGCCGTGGCCAGATCCAGGCCATGGAGGAGCGCAGTGGTGCCCGTGTCGTCAAGGCGCAGGTTCCGCTGTCGGAGATGTTCGGCTACATCGGCGACCTCCGGTCGCGGACCCAGGGCCGGGCAAACTACTCCATGGTGTTCGACTCCTACGCCGAGGTTCCGGCGAACGTGTCGAAGGAAATCATCGCGAAGGCCACCGGCGAGTAATTCACTCGCCCAAGGGCTTTCACGACGCACTCCCTGGCCTTTCGGCGGGGCGGGCGAGAAAACCAAAGAAAAATCCCCTGCTGGGATCCGCCCAGCAGGCAACAAGTCCAGGAGGACAATCAAGTGGCGAAGGCGAAGTTCGAGCGGACCAAGCCGCACGTGAACATCGGCACCATCGGTCACGTCGACCACGGCAAGACCACCCTGACCGCGGCGATCACCAAGGTCCTGCACGACAAGTTCCCGGAGCTCAACAAGAGCTTCGCGTTCGATCAGATCGACAAGGCTCCCGAAGAGAAGGCTCGTGGTATCACGATCAACATCTCGCACGTGGAGTACGAGACCGAGAAGCGTCACTACGCTCACGTCGACGCCCCGGGTCACGCGGACTACATCAAGAACATGATCACCGGTGCGGCTCAGATGGACGGCGCGATTCTCGTGGTCGCCGCCACCGACGGTCCGATGCCGCAGACTCGTGAGCACGTGCTGCTGGCCCGCCAGGTCGGTGTGCCCTACATCCTGGTCGCCCTGAACAAGGCCGACATGGTCGACGACGAAGAGATCATCGAACTCGTCGAGATGGAGGTCCGCGAACTGCTGGCCGCCCAGGAGTTCGACGAGGAAGCCCCGGTCGTCAAGGTCTCGGCACTGAAGGCTCTCGAGGGTGACCCGGAGTGGGTCAAGTCCGTCGAAGAGCTCATGGACGCGGTCGACGAGTCGATCCCGGATCCGGTCCGCGAGACCGACAAGCCGTTCCTGATGCCCGTCGAGGACGTCTTCACCATCACCGGCCGCGGCACCGTGGTCACCGGTCGTGTGGAGCGCGGCGAGGTCAACGTGAACGAGGAAGTCGAGATCGTCGGCATCCGCGAGAAGTCGCAGAAGACCACCGTCACCGGTATCGAGATGTTCCACAAGCTCCTCGATTCGGCTCAGGCGGGCGACAACGCCGGTCTGCTGCTCCGCGGCCTCAAGCGTGAGGACGTCGAGCGTGGCCAGGTCATCGTGAAGCCGGGCACCACGACCCCGCACACCGAGTTCGAGGGACAGGCCTACATCCTGTCCAAGGACGAGGGCGGCCGTCACACCCCGTTCTTCAACAACTACCGTCCGCAGTTCTACTTCCGTACCACCGACGTGACCGGCGTCGTGACCCTCCCCGAGGGCACCGAAATGGTCATGCCGGGCGACAACACCGAGATGAGCGTCAAGCTCATCCAGCCGGTCGCCATGGACGAGGGCCTGCGTTTCGCCATCCGCGAGGGTGGCCGCACCGTCGGTGCGGGTCGAGTCACCAAGATCACCAAGTGATCGTCTGACTCACTGAGTCGAAAGGGCGCCCCAACCACGAAAGTGGTTGGGGCGCTTTTTGCTGTGCGTGATTTCTACCGCGACGTTCCCGCGCACTCAATCCCTTCCCGCGCAACGAGATGAGTACGCGGGAAGCGAATGGTTGCGCGGGAAACCGTGTCTGGTGCCGGGCTCTTGCCCGGCCGGTCGGCTCAGGGCTTGTTGGCCGGCCAGTTGTAGATCAGATCCAGCAGGCCGGTGCCGTTGCCCTTCGAGGTCTTGGCCGTGCTGTTGATCAGATAGTAGGTCTGGCCGACACCCGACCACACGGCACCGACCACCTGATGCTCCATGCTCTCGGTGGTCGGGAGGACCTTGTTGAGCTCGTAGAACAGGTTGGGTAGCGCGCCGGTGTACTTGACGACGCGGAACCATGCGTCCTTGCGCAGCGGTGTCTTGTGCCGGTCGTTGATCCGCAGTTTGACGTTGGCCTGCGGACTCATCCAGTCGCTGATCTTGGTGACCGGCTGGATCTGCCGAAGATCCTGGAATGTCGGGTAGTTGACCTGCGCCAGATGGATGTGGAGCTGGTCCTGACCGCGTTTGTCCTTGGAGTTGACGCCCAGCGCGATCGGCGACGACGGCTTCGCCGGGACATTGGCCACCGCCTCGCGCCATGCGGCGGCCCACCAGTTGGGCGGTGAATGCAGCAGGTAGCTGCATTCGATCCCGGAGATGCGGTTGGTCGGGATCAACAGCAGGTCGGTGTTGGAATGCGGATTGTCCCCGCCATGGCGAATTGCGTAGTACCGGTTGGGAGTCGACGAGATCTGCCGGACGTAGTCGTTGCTGCCGGCATTACCGGGGGTGCGTCCCTTCACCTGATCCCACAACCAGAATTCGCTTCTGCCGGTGCTCGCCACCGAGTCGTTGGGGTCTCCGCACCCGGCCGGCGGGGCACCCCACGCGATGCCGGCGGCGCCGGTGCCGGCCACGGCCCCGATGCCGATGGCCGCCGATGTCGTCAGAAAGGTCCGCCGGCTGACGCCGCGTGGCTGGTTGTGGGATGTGTTGTCCATGCTGCTCGGCCCTCTCGCCGATGAGCCACCGGCGTGCTCGTCTGAGCCGATAGTGTGCCACCGTCGCGGTGGCGGGTTGCGGGGATTGGCAAAATCTCCCTCAGCGTTTACTCAGCTTTGACGGCGACGGAGCAGTCGGCTGCGCAGTGATGCAGGCCGGTGATCGGTGACCGGCGGTTCCCACGCGCCGACGGCGATCAGATGCTCGGTGAACGCACCCGCCTCCTCGTCACCCGGCCGTCGGGGCCGGCCACGCGCCCACTCGACGAACAGCTCACCGAACCGGCATCCCAGCTCGGCCCGGGCCAGCGGCAGCCGGCGCGCCACCTCGCCGGCCCGCTTGCGCAGCAACGCCTCCTCGGTGATCAGCAGGCGGTTCGCGTCGACACCCGCTGGTGGGGCGCCGCCCGCCACGAGGGCGCGCACCAACTCCTCCTGGCGTTCGGCGAGCGTACGGCGACCGTCGGTGCTCACGACGCCGCCCACCAGCCGCTGCCCACGGTGACCCGGTCCATCCCGGCGGCATCGGCGATCGCGTCCAGCTCGGCGAGCAGTTCCCGCGCCGGGGGATAGGCGCCGTCACGTTCGAGCATGAACGCCGGGGCACGCCCGGTCGCGGCGAGCCGGGCGACGAGATCGAGGACGGGTGCCGGGACCGGGTCGGTGTGGGTGTCGTGATACACCGTCCCGTCCGACGATCCGCCGGCCACGTGGCAGTATGCGATGCGTTCGGTCGGAATCCGGGCCAGCTCCACCGCCGGGTCGGTACCCGAATTGAGCGCGCACGCATACACATTGGCGACATCCAGGAGGAGATACACCCCGGTGCGTTCGATGATCTCGGACACGAATTCTCCTTCGGTGTATTCGTCCTCGGGCCAGGTGAACAGGGCCGCGATGTTCTCCACCGCCAGCGGCACCGGGAGGCTCGCCTGAGTGCGGATGATGTTGGCGCACAGCACGTCCAGCGCCTCGCGGGTGCGCGGGACGGGCAGCAGGTGCCCGGCCTCGAGGCCACCGGCGCGGACGAAGGCGATGTGCTCGCTCACCAGTGGGGAGCGCAGCCGCATGGCCGCATCGGCCAACACCGCGATGCGCTGATCCGATACCGGTTCGGCACCGCCCAACGACAGGCCCACACCGTGCGGGATCACCGGGACAGCAAGTGCCACAAGCGGATCGATGTCGATGTGGGCGACGGTCTCGGCGATCACCTCGCAGAATCGCAGGCCGGGAAGGTCGGCGACGACGGCGGCGATCTCGGGCCGCCAGCCGATGCCGATGCCGCCGATCGGGCTCGGGTCCATCGGAGGGGTCGGTCGGTCAGCCACCGCAACCACCTCCGCCGCCACCGCAGCTGCTCGAATTGCTGCTGCCGCCACCGCAACTGCTGGAACCGCCGCCGCATCCGAAGAATCCGCCGCCGTCGGAGCCGCCGCCATCGCCGAGGAATCCCCAACTGGTGGTGCGCCGGTGGGTTCTGCGCGGTGCCGGGGCGGTTGCCACGCGGGCGATGGTCGGTCGCGGTGCGGTGGTCGGTAGCGGTGCGGTGGTCGCCGGCAACGCGGCCGGGTTCGCGGCCAGTCGCGCATCCACCAGCGACATCGCCTCGGCACCGAAAAGTGCTGTGGCAAGCGCACAGTGACGTATCCCCATGGTGGTCAGGGCCGGTCGCCACCGCGGCTCGAGAAGGGTGTTCGCCCGCCGGTGTGCCGACAGTGTGGCCGCTCCCCGGGCGGTGAGGCGACGTGGGCGGATCAGGCAGTACACGGCCACCGCGACGAGGCAGGCCACCATCAGCGCGAGGTAGCCGATCGGCTTGCGGTTGGCTGCGCCGGCCACCATCCGCGCCGCGCCGAGAAGGATTGCGGGAGTGAGGATGCCGATCCCGAGCGCGCGTGGCCGGGAGTACAGCAGGCCCTGCTGTGACATGGTGAAACGCAACTCCCGCAGGGCAATCGCCGCGTCGCGCACCGGGGCGGTCGTCGTCCGGGGGAGACGGAGGTGCACCGCGCGGACGAAGGTGTCGTGGACCGCCTTGTCGATCTCGCCGAGCTCGCGGGTCGCTCGCCCGGTGGAGTCGATCAGACCGGCCGCGCGCAGTTGGGTGACGGCGGCGAGGACGGCCCGCTCGTCGGAGATGAGCATGCCGACCTGCGCGGCAGTGAGGTCGTCGGTGTCGATGCGGGTGGCGTCTGCCGGCAGGCGGCGAATCACGACGACGCACACGGCCGTCGCGGCGACGATCGCGTAGATCGCCAGGAAGGTGGGACCGGGGATACCCCAGGTGTCGGGTCGGGTCATGAGAGTGCACCGCCTTTCGGGTAGGGGGCAGGGCCGGGGCGGCGACGCCGCCTCGGGGAGGATCACGGCAATGACGCCATGGGTTCACGCGAGCGAACGGACCTGTCGATCGACGAGGTCGGGGAGATTGATGTGGTTGGTGCGCAGCGTGTTAGGTGACGAGAGGTCAGACGTGGGTGACGCTGCGGGCCGCGACACCGGGGGCCTGATGATGGCTGAACTCGGTGTCGGCGGGTTGGCAATTCATCTTCTGGCCACCTCCTCGGTGTCGTGTGCCGTCTCCGCGTGGGAGACGTTGTCCGTCAGGTGATCTCAGTATCGGGACGATCGGCGGATTCGCCACACCGGGGTGGCCTTCGCGGCCGTTTCGTGACCTTTTGCACCGGAATCTCTCAGAATCGCGGAGCCGGGCGTAGGCTGGGCCGCATGTCGATGTTCGGCGTCGAGGGGACCGGGCCGAGATTTCCGAGCTATCTGCGCACGTTCCTGCCGACCTTTCTGTTCGTCATGGTGTGCGGCATCGTCGGGCCGATCTTTCTGCTCATGTACTTCGTGATCGACGAACCGGATACCGAATGGATGCTGTGGTCGGGTCTGGGCATCACCATCCTCGACGTCGTCATCGCGGTCGTGGTGTCCACGGCGGTATCGCGGTCGCGGGTCCGGGCCACCCGGCTCCGGGCGACCGGCGTCGTCGCGGTGGCCTACATCCGGTCCATCGAGCAGACCAACGTCACGGTCAACGATCAGCCGCTGATGCGGCTGGGATTACGCGTTGAGGGCCGCGGCGTGGTGCCGTTCGACAAGGTCATCACCGCGCGGGTTCCGATGTACCAGCAACCGATGCTGCACGCGCGTCGCCTCGCGGTGCTCGTCGACCCCGAGACCCAGGACATCGAGGTCGACTGGCAGGGATCGGCACTGCTCGCCGGAACGGTACCCGCGGTGTTCTCCTCCAGCGCCGACGGTCGCACTTACGATCTCACCGGCAACGTCGATGCGCTGACCGAGATCATCACGATCCTGCACCGCCACGGCATCACGGTGCAGGGCTCGGTCGACCTGCGGAGCGATCCGGTGGCACGCCGGGAGGTGATGGACGTGGTGATGCGATCGTCGGGGGCCGTGACGCCCGTCGGTGTCGTCGGCCCGGCGCGCTCCGCGGTCACTCCGCCGCTCTCCGTGGTCACTTCGACGGCATCGGCGCGCGGTCCCGAGCAGCGTCTCGCCGAACTCGACGATCTGCGCCGCCGCGGCGTGATCACCGAGGCGGAGTACATGGCGGCCCGAAAACGGGTCATTGACGCACTCTGAGAGACCTCAGGAGTCACATTAGTAACATCCAGTCGCAATTGCCACTTGGGTAACTGACCGATCTCAATGTCGGCGCCGCATGGTCACAGCCCTGGTCGCCGGGGTTAGGGGCGGCTTACTGTTCGGCGGTGCGTTCAGTTCTGAGGCGGTCGGTCCACAAACGTCGGGGCCGACGAATAGTGGCTGCGGTCATCGCTCTTGCGGCCGTGGCGGTGACCATGGCCGGCGGTGTCGGCGACGCGGAGGCGTCGACCTTCAACCGGATCAGCGTCGGCGGATGCGGCATGCCCGCGAGTCCCGTCGACATCCGGAGCCGGGCCGGCAACTACAAGACGGTCATCGCCCTGGACGGTCTGCGCGCGACCAGCGACATGAGCGGGTGGCGGCACGAGACCCGGATTCAGCGCCTGGCCAATTCCGGCGTCAACGTCGTGGAACCGGTCGGCGGTCTGGCCAGCTTCTACACCAACTGGGAGAAGGCCAGCCCCGGCAACAAGGTCCGCTACCGCTACATGTGGACCTGCCGGCTGGACCGGATCGTGGCGGCCCTCGACGCGCGTGGCCTGGCGGTCGGTCCGTGGCACAAGTACGCGATCATGGGCATCTCCATGGGCGGCGGATCGGCGATGATCTACGGCGCCTACCACCGGGCCCGCATCTCCCACGTCTTCTCGATGTCGGGATATGTGAACCTGTCCGCGCCGACGATGCGGGAGGCCATCCGGCTGGCGCTGATCGACGCCGGCGTCGAGGCCGGGGTCGGTCCGTTCGACGCCGACTCGATGTGGGGACCGCCGTGGAACGAGCGGTGGGGCAAGAACGACGCCCTGGTGCAGTTGCCGCGGATGCGTGGCATGAAGATCCGGGTGGCCGCCGGATCGGCGACCTGGGGGCCCTACAACACCGATGCGGTCAACTCGGTGAAGGGCACACCCCTGGAGATGGTGTCCCTCGCGCAGTCGCGGGCCTTCGAGGTGGCCGCGAGCCTGCAGGGTATTCCGATCACGACGGACTTCCCCAACGTGGGGACACACACGTGGGGTTATTGGGAAGACATGGTCTGGCGGGCGAAGAACGCCGGATGGTTCAGGGACCGCTGATCGTGGACAGGTGCCGACAGGGGATGCGGCACCTGACCGCCAAACGATGAGCGGCTGCGTTGCGGCACACCGTCGACGACGCGGCACCGGACCTCGTACCACGAGGGTCGGTACCGCGTCGTCGACGGTGCCGTGTGGAGCGGTTCACCAGTCGTCGAGGGAGGCGTAGCCGTCCTGGATCGCGCGGGCGAACAACGCCGACTTGGTGGTGGCGGCCCGCCCGACACTTTCGTACTTCGTCCGGATGCGTGCGACGTGGGTGCTGACCGTCGAGACACTGATGAACAGTTCCGCGGCGGCCTCCTGTTTCGACTCGGCGCGCAGCCAGGCGGTCAGCACCTCGATCTCCCGGCGGGACAGCTGCGGGCGGACCGGTGCGGCCCGATCGACCGCGTAGAGGTGGCGGATGTGGACGTCACGTCCGGGTCGGTCGGTGGATCGGGGGGTGTCGTTCTGGATGGTGATCTCGAGCTCCTTGTGATGCGACGTGCCTGACCCGACCCAAGCGGCAACGACGTGAGGTGTGGTAGTTCCTGTTGTAGGTGATCCTCACCTTGGTCACCGACAACCGGCGCCGCGTAACCGCCGTTCGCGGTAAGTCGATACATTTGTCGATACGTTGACCTGCGCGAATACGACGAGCGCCGACGATGAGAGGACGTTTCGCACGCGATGGGCCCGGACGCCGTTTCGACCCGCGACGAGCTGGGCCGGGCGTTGACGGGGCTGCGTGAGCAGTCCGGACTCAGCGTCCGCGACGTCGCCGCCGAGGCCGACGCCCTGCTGGGAACGGTCGCCGGCTGGTTCGCCGGGCAACATGCACCGACGCGCGCCAGCCGGGACATGTTCGAGCGGGTGCTGGCGGCCTGCGGGGTCACCGATCCCGACGATGTGGCGCGGTGGTGGGCCGCCGCCGAACGATCGTCGCGACGGCAGCGGCGTAAGGCGTCGACGGTCGCGCCGTATCGGGGATTCGCGTCGTTCACCGCCGAGGACGGTGCGTGGTACTTCGGCCGTGGTGCACTCGTCGACAGGTTGGTGGCCATGGTGCGTGCTCGACTGCCCGACACCGCGCCTGCCGGGTCGGGCCAGTGGTTGTCGGTGGTCGTCGTCGTCGGTGCCTCCGGTGTCGGCAAGTCGTCTCTGGTGCGCGCCGGGCTGCTGCCGTGGGTCGGGGCCGACGGGGAGCTGACCCAGTGGCATGCGGCGCTGATGGTCCCGGGCAACGATCCCGTCGCCGCGCTCGACGAGGCTCTCGCCGAGTTGCCGCCGGCCACCGACGGCGGGCCGGTCCTGCTGGTCGTCGATCAGCTCGAGGAACTCTGGACACAGAGCAGCATCGAGGTCCGTCGCCACTTCGTCGAGCGACTGGATTCATCCTTCCGCGACCGCCGCTCGGTGATGGTCGGCGTGCTGCGTGCCGACTTCTACGGTCGCGCGGCGGCCAGTCCGTCGCTCGCCCCGGTTCTCGCCGACTCGCAGATCCTGGTACCTCCGATGACCCTCGACGAGCTCCGCGAGGCGATCGTGGCGCCGGCCGAGATCGCCGGTCTGGCCATCGACGACGACCTCGTGACGATGCTCCTCGACGACGTCGCACCGACCGGTGATGCCGGTGCGGGTGTGCTGCCCCTGATGTCGCACGCCTTGCGTTCGACGTGGGAGAAATCCGACAAGCGCAGGCTCACCGTCGGCGACTACCTGTCGACCGGGCGGATCTCCGGCGCGGTGGAGCAGACCGCGGAGTCGGTGTACGACTCCCTGAGCGAGACCGATCGGATTCATGCGCGGCACGTCCTGCTGGAGATGATCAACGTCGACGAGGACACGGTGACGCGGCGGACCGTCACGCTCTGCGGGCTCGGTGCCGATGGGGATGACCCGGATCCGGCGACCGCGCGGGTCCTCGACACCTTCGCCGCGGCCCGGCTGGTGACCGTCTCTTCGACGCACGCGCAGGTCGCCCACGAGGCGTTGTTGACGGCGTGGCCTCGCCTGCTGGGCTGGATCGACGCCGACCGTGAACGGCTGCTGTTGCGGCGTCGGCTGCGGTCGCTGGTGGAGCCGTGGGAGGCCCACGGTCGTCCCGATGATCTGCTTCCGGTGCGTGCACGCCTGGAACTCTTCCGTCCGCTGGCCGACGACGCGGTGTCACTGGACAGGTCGAGCCGGGACTTCCTGGAGGCCGGTGCCGCCCGCCTCGCGGCCCAGGAGCGTCGGGAGTTCCGGCGCACCCGGCAGTTGCGCCGATTCGCGGTGGCCGCCGGTGTCTTCGGTGTCGTCGCCGTCCTGGCCGCCGTCGCGGCGGCCGCCGCGGGCCTGCACATTCGTGATCAGCGGGAGCAGGCGCAACTGGCCACCAACCAGGCGTTGAGCCGTCAACTCGCGGTGCAATCAACCGTCCTCGCCGAGCGGGATCCGTCCCTGTCCGCGCAGCTGGCCATGGTGGCGTACCAGACCTCCCCGACGCTGGAGGCGCGATCGCGGCTCATCGATGCGTCCGCTCATCCGGTGCCGGCGCGGTTCCTCGGTGAGGCCGGGTCGGTGTTGCTGGCGCGGTCGGGGACACTGCTGGCCGCCGCCGGCGGTGGTGGCCAGGTTCGGATCTTCAGCGTGTCCGACGCGGGGATCGAGCACCAGCTCGCCGACTTCCGGGCACCCGGCGGAGGCGGGCGGCTCGGCGGTGTGGCATTCCTGCCGGGCACCTCGACGCTGCTCCTCGGCGGGCGGGGCACGCTGACCGCGTGGGACGTGTCCGATCCGCAACATCCGTTGCGGGGCATCGACTTTCCTGGGGTCCGCGGCGACGTCAACGCGCTCACCGTCAGCCCCGACGGCCGGTTCGTGGTGGCCTCGGTCCGCGATGTCGGAGTGCAGGCATGGGTGCGTGCGGCCGACCGCTGGCAACCGGTGACGTTGCCGGACAAAGTCTCCGGGGTTGCCAGGTGCGGCGGCATTCCGCCCCGACGGGCGGGTGCTCGCGACCAGCAGCGCCAACAAACGGATCGACCTGTGGCGCATCGACGGGGATTCCCTCCTGCCGACCGGCGAGATTGCGTTGGACGCGTGGCGGGACAACGAACTCGCGCAGGGGATCACCTTCACCCCGGACGGATCGAGACTGCTTGCCGCGCTGCGAAGTCGGGTCATCGAGGTCATCGACGTCACCGATCTCGCCGCACCGAGAGATGTCGCATCGCTCGGCGGGTTCGATAGCTATGTCACCGCGGTGGCCGTCAACGCCGCGGGCACCCGGGTTGCCGGTGCGGGTGCCGACAACACCGTTCGCGTCTTCGACCTGACCAATCCGACGCTGCCGCCCCAGATCTTGAACGGATCGTCGAACCCGGTGTCGGTGAGTTATGCCGGTGACCACATCATCTCCTCCAGTGATGATGGGCGCGTGCAGGATTGGCCACCGACCTCGAATGCCACGCTCGTCGGCACCAACAGCGTGTATCAGATCCCGGTGAACGGGAATGCCACCCGGTTGCTCGCCGCCGACACCGGGATCGACGGCCGGATCACCCAGTGGCGCGTCGGTGCGGGCGGCCTGGAACGGGCCGGACCCGACCTCGTTCCGCCCGCGGGAGTGGTCTACTCGGGGGCCGTGACGATGTCGCCCTCGGGTCAGATCGCGACGATGGGAACCGTCACCGGGACGGTGCAGTTCGCCGACATGTCGGATCCGGCGCATGCACGGATCGTCGGTTCCGTCGACGCGCAGCAGACCCTCAACGAGACCGTCGACTACAGCGAGGTCTCCGGAGTGGCCGTCACCGGCGGCACCGACAGCACCTTCCTGACCGTCATCGACGCGTCGAACCGGTCGGCTCCCACCGTCGCCGCGCGGATCGACATCGGCGGTGGCGTGTGGTGGACGTCGCTGAGCCCGGACGGACGCACCCTGGCGGTGGCCACGTCCACCGGGGCGGTGAAGACCTACGACGTCACCAATCCCCGAGCGCCCCACGCCCATCCCGATCCGATCACCTTCGACGGGGCCGCGCTGGCGGTGCGGTTCAGTCCCGATGGCAGGAGGCTGGTCGCCACCTCGGAGGAACGTGACGTCGTCGTCGCCGACATCTCCGACCCGAACTCACCGCACACGGTGGCCCGGCTGTCGGGGCCGGCCGGGCAGCTCTACAGCGCCGGATTCTCCTCCGACGGCAACCGCGTGATCGCCGGTGGCGGGAACTCGGAGATCTGGGTGTGGAATCTCGACGACGGGGGTACAACCGAGGTGGTTCTGCGGTCCTTTCCCGGTCGGGTGTACGACGTCCGGTTCGTCTCCGGGAACCGGATCCTGGCAGCCGGGGAGGGCGGCGTGATCGAGTCGTGGACACTGGGTCCCGATCAGCTCATCGGCGCGCAATGTGCCCGCGAGGGTGCCCAGATCACCCCGGACGAGTGGGAGATCAACGTCCCGGGGATGGCGTACCGGGCCCCGTGTGACTGAAGGGGTGTGCGCGGTGGTTCGCACTCGCTGGTAGCTTGGGCGCGATGCGACTGCTGCACCGTGCCACGCAATCCGGTGACCTGGCGTTGGCTGTGGCCGCGGCCGGGGGCACGGCCGATCGCCGTCCGCCGGTCCTGCTGGTCCACGGGATGGGCGGTGATCACGGCACCTGGCGGTCATTCGCGGCGGCGTTGCGGCGAGCGGGACGGTCGGTCGTGGCGGTGGATCTGCGCGGGCACGGTCGCAGTGGGCGGGCCGACCAGTACGGTCTCGACACCTTCGCCGACGATCTCGGATTCATCCTCGACGAACTCGATGTGCCGCGCGTCGACGTGGTGGCCCATTCACTGGGTGCGCAGACGGCGCTGCGGCTGGCGATGGCGCAGCCGGATCGCGTCGGGTCGATGGTCCTCGAGGAATTGCCGCCGATGCCGCGCGATCAGGCCGATCTCGACGAGAAGATCGTCGTCGGCGCGGGCCTCGGGGAACGGCTGCGTGGCATCGGTTCGTTGTTGCTCAATCCGATGCCGGTGGTGCGGTTCGACCGCGCCGTCGGCGAGCAGGTCGGTGCCGAATTCGCGGTGGCACAACCCCGATGGTGGGATCGGCTGCCGGGGGTCTCGGCTCGCACGTTGATCATCTCTGGCGGAACCCGTAGTTTCCTTCCGCCGCAGCATCTTCGGACGGTCGCCGACACCCTGCCGAATGCGCGGTTCGAGGTGATCGATGCCGGGCACAGTGTGCATCGCGACCGTAAGGCCGACTTCGCCCGGGTGGCAGGGGGATTCCTCGACGCAGGGGCGACGCACCGATGAGTTCGGGCGAGCGCTGGGATGCTGCGTCCCGGAGCGTGGGGGAGTTCGCCGAGTGCGTGGCCGAGATCGGCCTGGGAGACCACGCCGCCGCGCCGAGTGCCCTGGCGCGTCCCGTCGGTCAGACTGATTCCTGCGCAAGGAGTCCCGGGCGTCGCGTCGCGGCTGGGCGGGCTGCCCGGCCTGCCCGACGGCCGAATGGACCCCGCCCTGGGAAACGTTCCGGCGGCCGGGCATCCCGATCCCCTACGGCCCAGCCGTGTGAATACCGCCGGCCGGCGAGGTCTACGCAGCCGGCTTGTTGTGTAGTGGCCGCGGATCCACACCCACCTGCTGCCACGCCTCATACGCCCACGGCACGTACAGCGACTTCAGTGGCAGCCGGTTGACCACCGGATTGGCCGCCCGCATGAGTGCGGCGAATCGCTGGAAGCGCTTCTCTCGCTTGTCATCCCATTCGAGATCGCACACCTCGCGCATCTGCTGGGGCAGTGTGCCGACGATGACGGTGCGGATAAAGGCGTTCAGCGGCGCCGAGATCACCTTCCACACCGGTTTCGGGATGCGCTTGGGTGCCGGGAGTCCCTGGCGGATGTAGCCGGTCGCGTAGACGATGGTCTTGTGCGGAACGAACCGCTCGAGCATGTCGTCCCAGTACGCACAGAATTCGGCGTAGGTCTGTGGTTGACTGCGGGCGCTGACACCATACAACTCGTACCAGACCTTGCTCTCCTCGAAGATCTGTTCCTTCTCGGCCTGCGAGAGTCGTCGGATGAAGGTGTCGGTGATGTAGAGGACCTGGTCGACGAAGGTGGCGTGCGCCCAGTAGAACAGCTCCGGATTCAGTGCGTGATACCGCGATCCGTCGCTGATGGTGCCCTTGATGTCGCGGTGGAAGTCGCGGACCGTGCGGCCCCACTTGGCAGGTTCGAGGCTGTAGACGGTGCGCATCACCGGCGGGCCGGTCCGCCGCGCGCGACCAAGGAAATCGTTGAAGATCACCGAATGGTCCAACACGGCCTGCCCGAGCTGTTCGATGCAGTTCTCGGTGCCGGCGAGGCGTTGGAAGCCCAGGATGCCGCGGCTGTCGCCGTAGAACTTCCAGATGAGTGAGTCCGCGCCGAGACGCGGGGTGGGCAGCGCGTCGTCCAGGTCTGTCTCGTCGATGACGGGCTCCGCCTCGCGGATCGCCTCGTCGAAGCCCTGGTTGACTGTCATGACAGGACGATAACCCATGAAGAGACGGTTTTCCAGATCTGTTTCAAAGTCGTTCTTGTCGTCCACGTCCCGAGAGGAGAGTCCGGTGAGTCCCATGTCGTCGCCGACGTCGCTGCCGCCGGTGGCCGAACTGCTCGAATCGGCGATGGTGGTGCGTCTGCCGATGCGCACCCGGTTCCGGGGCATCACCGCACGCGAGGTGCTGATCTTCTGCGGGCCGGCCGGCTGGGGTGAGTTCGCACCGTTCGTCGAATACGACGACGTCGAGTCGGCCGCGTGGCTGGCCGCCGGGATCGAGGCCGCCTACCTCGGCCCGCCCGAACAGGTCCGGGATCGCGTGCCGGTGAACGCGACGGTGCCGGCCGTCGCCGCCGACGAGGTGGCCGCCATCCTGGCCCGATATCCCGGAGCCACCACCGCGAAGGTGAAGGTGGCCGAACCCGGGCAATCGCTGGACGACGACGTCGCCCGGGTGGCCGCGACGCGGGCGGTGGTCCCACGAGTCCGCGTCGACGCCAACGGGAAGTGGTCGGTGGATGAGGCGATCCGCGCCCTGCGCGCGATCGGCGACCTGGAATACGCCGAGCAACCCTGCGCGACGGTGGAGGAACTGGCCGCAGTACGCCGCGCCGTCGACGTACCCATCGCCGCCGACGAGTCGATCCGCAGGGCCTCCGACCCGATGCGGGTGCGTGCCGCCGACGCCGCCGACGTCGCCGTCATGAAGGTGGCGCCGCTGGGCGGGATGCGATCGGTGCTGCGCCTCGCGCAGCAGATCGGATTACCCGTCGTCATCTCCAGCGCTCTGGATTCCGCGGTCGGGATGACGGCCGGGGTCGCGGCGGCGGCGGCCCTGCGGCGGCTCGATCTGGCCTGCGGGCTCGGCACGGGATCCCTGTTCACCCATGACGTCGCGCCGCCGTTCACGCCCGTTGCCGGCGCGTTGACGCCGACGTGGTTCGGCCCCGACGACCTCGTTCGCGGCGACCTCGAGAACCCCGATGCCGCGACACTCGCCGACGACGAACGCCGCGCGTGGTGGTGTGCGCGTCTGAGGCGGTGTCATGCCGTTCTGAGCGCGGCGCGGTCCCGGCCCGATGATTCCGTTTCCTAGGAACACATGAGATGATCTGTTCCAATTGGCTGTGTGTCGACCCACATCGGCATCGTCGACGAAAGGGAAAACCGTGAGCGCGATCGTTGCACCGGCGCCCGCCGGAAGTGGGCTCACCGCCGTTCCGCGCGTGCAGCGCAACGGCATCCTGGAGATCATGGCGATGCGCCGCGATCCGTTCGCCTACGGTGCGGCCCGACGTGCCGAACTCGGACCGGTGTCCGGCCTGAACGCCTTCGGTATCCAGACGGTGACCGCCGCCGGAGCCGATGCCGCCGGTGAGGTCCTGATGAACTCCGACCGCGCCTTCGCCAACGGCCCGGCATGGAGTTACTTCATCGGCCCGTTCTTCAATCGCGGTGTGATGCTGCTCGACTTCGAGGAACATCGCCACCATCGGCACATCATGCAGGAGGCGTTCACGCCTGCCGCGCTCAAGGGCTACATGCAGGAGATGTCCCCGCTGATCGCCGACGCGATGGGCCGGTTTCCGACCGGCCGGGTGTTGATGCTCGACGAATTCAAGTCTCTGACACTCGATGTCGCGCTCGAGGTGTTCCTCGGCGTCGAACTGTCCCGGGATCGCGCCGATCGCCTGAACAAGGCCTTCATCGACACCGTGCGCGCCGGGGTCGCCTATGTGCGCGCACCGGTTCCGGGTGGCCGATGGTGGAAAGGGTTGCGCAGCAGGAAGGTTCTCGAGGAGTTCTTCTTCGAGCAGATCCCGGCCAAGCGGGCGCGGGCCACCCCGGACCTCTTCTCGGTGCTCTGTCACGCCGAAAGCGATGAGGGACACCGGTTCACCGACGAGGACGTCGTCAATCACATG
The DNA here is from genome assembly GCF_040049135.1 of Gordonia sp. VNK1. NCBI lineage: Bacteria > Bacillati > Actinomycetota > Actinomycetes > Mycobacteriales > Gordoniaceae > Gordonia > Gordonia sp. VNK1. The sequence goes on from NZ_JBDZDJ010000011.1 coordinate 34,359, forward strand.
ATCTTCGTGTTGATGGCCGCCCACGACACCTCGACGATCACGATGTCGCAGATGGCCTACCGGATGGCGGCCGCGCCGACATGGCAGCAGGCCGCGCGAGCGCAATCGCAGGAACTCGGCGGCCACCTCGGCTACGACGACCTCGCCCGACTCGACGTGCTGGACCGGGTGATGAAGGAGTCGCTGCGGCTGTGCCCGCCGGTTCCGGCACAGCCCCGGATGGCGGTCAAGGACACCTCGGTGCAGGGCTTCTTCGTCCCCAAGGGCACCATCGTCTCCATTCCGCAACTGACCAATCACCGTGACCCGGAACTGTATTCCGATCCCGACACCTTCGACCCGGATCGGTTCGGTCCGGACCGGGCCGAGGACAAGTCCCATCGGATGGCCTGGATCCCGTTCGGAGCGGGTGTCCACAAGTGCATCGGTCTGTACTTTGGGCAGATGGAGATCAAGACGATCATGCATCACCTGCTGCGGGGGTATGAGTGGTCGGTGCCCGACGGCTATGAGATGCCGATGGATTACAGCGCGTTACCCGTGCCCAAGGACAAACTGCCGGTGACGATGCGACGACTCTCGGCGGCGGGACGATGACGATGGATGCCGACGTCGCAGCGGAGTCCGTGCGCCGGCGCAAGGTCCGCAACACCGACAGTCCCGCCGATCAGAATGCGGCCATCCTCGCCGCCGCTGCCGCCGAGTTCACCGAGGTGGGAGTGCGGCGGGCCAACGTCGACGAGGTCGCGCGCCGGGCCGGTGTCTCCCGCTCCACCCTCTACCGGCGGTTCCCCAACAAGGAAGCCCTGCTGATCGGCGTGGCCGAGGAACTGTACGAGAACGGGATGGTGCAGCTGGACTCCGCGGTGCGCGGACTGGGACCGAAGGAGGCGGTCGTCGAGGCCTTCGCGGCGGGTGCGGCGATGATCTCCGACGACCCGCTGATGCGGCGGCTGGTGTTGACCGACCACGACATGGCCCCGATCACCGGAACGGTGACGGCGCTGTTCATCGACATCGCGACCGGCCGGGTCGCGTCGACGCTCCGCTCGGCGGGGGCGCAGATGCCCGACGAGGATCTCCTCGAGGCGGTGGAAATCCATGTGCGCCTGGTCATTTCGTTCCTCGAGACACCTGCGACCGATGAGTCCCGCCGCGAACCGGACCGGGTGCGGGCCTTCGCCGAGAAGTTCCTGGCACCGATGATCTGGTGATCCGGCCCCGTGCCGATCACGTTCGACCACGACACACTGACCGCACCGAGGGGGACTCCGCATGACCAGCCGCACCCGACCATTCGGCAAGACCGATCCGCAGGCGACCCGGGATCGATTGTCCGACAAGGTCATCGCGATCACCGGCGGTGCCCGGGGGATCGGCTTCGAAACCGCCACACAGCTTCTCGCCGCCGGTGCACGGGTGGCCATCGGTGACATCGACGGCGAGGTGCTCGGCAAGGCCGCCGCCGACCTCGGCGTCGAGGGCATCGAGGTGGACGTGACCGACCGGGCGAGTTTCACCGCCTTCCTCGACGAGGTGGAACAGCGACTCGGACCCGTCGACGTCCTGGTGAACAACGCCGGCATCATGCCGGTCGGCTCCTTCCTGGGCTTCGACGAGGCTCTCATCCGGCGGACCTTCGACATCGACCTGGTCGGGGTGATCCTCGGCAGCCAGATCGCGGCGGCACGGATGGTGACCCGACGCTCCGGGCAGATCGTCAACATCGCCTCCGTCGCGGGTCGCCTGCCGATGCCCGGGCTGGCCGTCTACAACGCCGCGAAATCCGGCGTCATCGAATTCTCCGAGGCCCTCGACGCCGAACTCTCCGGTGACGGCGTCCGGGTGAGCACGGTGATGCCGACGTTCACCCGCACCGGACTCATCTCCGGCCTGCAGACCAACCGCTACATCCAAACCGTCGAGCCGGGCGTGGTGGCCGCGGCGGTCGTCGGGGTGATCGCCGAACCGAGAACCCGCGTCGCCGCGCCGCGTTCGATGCGCTGGGTCGACGCCAATCCCGTGTTCCCCCAGGCACTCAAGCGCCTGACCCGGCGACGCACCGGACTCGACCGCGTCTTCATCGACATCGACACCGCCGGCCGCGCCGACTACGACGCACGCATGCGTCGGTAGAGCCGGGCCACTATCGGGGCAGCACCACCACCGGCACCGACGAGTGGCGGATCAGCTTGGCCGACCGCGACCCGATGAACACCTGCGCCAGAACGCCTTCGCGGGTGGAGCCGACCACCAGTACTTCGCCGTCGAGCCAGGGGATCGAGTCGACGGCCTCACGCCACCCGCGTCCCGCCGCCACCACGCAGTCGATGCCGGCGGGGATCGTGCCGTCGTCGATCAGGGTCTGGTGATCGGTGGCCGCCTGCTCCTTCCACTGATCCAACACCGTGCCCTCGGTGGACAGGCCCACCAACGGTGGATACATCGCGCCGCCGCGGACCGCGAAGGTGACCACCCGCAACGGAACCCGGGTGGATTCCCAGGCCTCCCGGGCGCGGGTGAGCACCGCCCGCGCCTCGGGACCGGACCCGGCCACGGCCACCGTGATCCGGGTGAGTTGCCCGTCCTTGGGGGAGCGGTACCCGCGGGGCGCGATGGCCACCGGAATCGGGGATTTGTGCAGCAGCGCGTCGCCGGTGGAACCGATGACGATCTGGCCGAGCTGACCCTCGCTGGTGGAGCTGATCACCAACACGTCCGCCGACGACTCCTGTGCCCGGTCGATCAGCGCCGCCGACGCCGTCCGGTGATCGAGTCGGGTGAACGTCCACCGCAGGTCCGGCGGATAGATCTCCATGTACTCGGCGACCTCGTTGCGCGCCGCGGTGACGATCTGATCGGTCCACGCCGCGAACTCGGCGTCTACCTTCGCCATCGACGGTGTGGTCCACGGTCTGGGCACGACGGTCGCCACCTCGAGGTCGGTGCCGGCGGCCTCGGCGAGCATCGCGCCGAGTTGCACACCGCCGGTACCGCCTTCGCCCTGGGCGTAGCCGACGAGGATGGTCACCGGTTCACCTCACCGGTGGTGAGGTCGGGGAACTGGTTGAGGCGACTGTGCTGACGGCCCCACAGGAAGTAGAACAACAGGGCCGCGAGAATCCACAGACCGAAGAACAGGAACGTGACGGGTGCCAGGCCGCTGAGAATCCACACGCATGCGGCCACCGAGAGGACCGGGGTCACCGGATAGCCGGGCACCTTGAACGGCCGCGGCAGGTCCGGCATGGTGCGGCGCAGGATGATCACGCCGATGGAGACCACGATGAACGCGGCGAGGGTACCCACCGACACCAGATCCCAGAGCTTGTCGATCGGCACGAATCCGCCGAGCAATGCGATGATCACGCACACGATGATCGTGTTGTTCACCGGCACCATCGTCTTGCTGCTGACCTTCTCGAACGTCTTGGGCAGCAAACCGTCTCGGCCCATGGCGAACAGAATGCGGGTCTGGCCGTAGATGACGACCAGCGTGACGGAGAAGATCGAGATGACCGCACCGACGGCGATCAGGGTGCCCACCCATGTCCCTCCGGTCACCTTGTTGGCCAGCGCGGACAGGCTTGCCTCGTCGTCGGGATTGAACTCCGTCCACACCTGCGCACCCAGGGCCGCGACGGCCGTGAGCAGGTAGATCGAGATGACGGTGATCAGTGCTCCGACGATGGCGCGGGGCATCGCCTTCTGCGGATTCTTCACCTCGTCACCGGCCGTGGACACCGCGTCGAGGCCGATGAAGGTGAAGAAGATGACCGCCGAGGCCGAGGTCACTCCCGCGATGCCCTCCGGCATGAACGGCGAGAAGTGGCTGGAGGTGAAGGCCGTCAGGCAGACGGCCGCGAACAGCAGCAGCACACCGAGCTTGATCAGGACCATGATCGTGTTGACCACCGCCGATTCACTGGCACCCCGGATCAGCAGCAGACCGCACAGGATGACGAGAATGATCGAGGGCAGGTTGATCCACCCCGGATCGTCGACACCCCAGGGGGCCGCGGACAGATTGTGTGGGATCGTCCAGCCGAAGAGGTTGTTGAGCAACTCGTTGAGGTACTGTCCCCAGCCGATGGAGGTGGCCGCCGCGGACACGCCGTACTCGAGCATCAGGCAGGCGCCGATTCCCACCGCGACCACCTCACCGAGGGTGGCGTAGGCGTAGGAATAACTCGACCCGGACACCGGTACCGCAGAGGCCATCTCGGCGTAGCAGACCGCTGCCAGACCGGCGGCCACACCGGCGATGATGAAGGACAGCAGCACCGCGGGACCGGCCTTGCTGATCGCCTCGGGGACGACGATGAAGATACCGGTACCGACGGTGGCGCCGACCCCGAACATCGTCAACTGAAAGGTGCCGATGGACCGTTCGAGATGCGGCTCCCCCTTTTCCGCCGAGGACTCGGCCGTGTGCACCGGCTTGCGTCGAAACGCCGTTGTCAACAGCGATGGGGATGTGGTCATCGATGTGCCTCCTCGGGTCGGGGAATCGACCGTGGTCGCGGCGCAACCAATTACGGTGGGTGCTGTGCCGTAGGGAAGATTGTGCGCGCACTCCGCCCGCTGTGCAGCGCGTTTGTCGATTCGCCGGGACCGCATGGCTATGGTGGTTGAGCGCCGGACGAGGAGGACGGGCCATGGCAACGACGCATATTCGGCGTGACCGCGAGGCACGCCGGGAACTGCGCCGTGCGCTCGACGATCTCGCCGATGCCCAGCGGGACGCCGGTGTGCGTGACCCGGCGCCGCGGTGGTGGTGGATCGGCACGGGACTCGTCGTGATCACCGCGCTGATCGCCGCAACACTCGGTGTGGTGGCCTGGATTCGGGCCGCCGACGCCTACACCGACGACGATTTCGAGGCCGCGGCATCGCGAGTGGTGGGTCTGCTGCTCAGCCCCGATGCCACTGCACCACAACGGGTTCGTGAGATTCTCGAAGACGCCACCGGTGGCTTCTACGACGAGTTCGCGCAATCGGCGGATGCCTACACCGCCTTCGTACGGCGCAGCGGCACCGTCGCCGCCGCCACGATCGACGGCACCGGGGTGGCCACCCGGACCGCGTCCTCGGCGACGGTGCTGGTGGCGGCGACGGTGGGATACCGCAGCGACGGGCAGACCGACGCCGATCGCCGTTTCCGGCTGCGGGTCGGCGTCGCCGAGGACGCCGGACGGATCAAAGTGGCGGCGGTGCAATACCTTCCATGACGTGGATTTCGGCAGTCCGATCACGCGGCGACGGTGTCGTCTCGCCGGCCGTCGCCCTGGTGTCGGGCGGGGTGGCACTGGCGATCCTGCTGCTGTTGACCGCGTCGGTGATCTGGGGGGTACGCGCCCACACCGAGGACGCGGCCGTCGCCGACAACCGCACCACCCTGCGTGCCCAGGCCGGCGACATCGTCGCCGCGGTGTTCTCCGTCGACGCCGCACACTGGCAATCCGATCGGGCCCGGGCCCGATCGATGATCGCCGGGGACTTCGCGAATTCCTATGCTGCGCAACTACAACGGCCACCGGCGTCGGGTGTTGCCGCCGTGCGCTGGCGGGCCGAGGCCGTCGCACTGGTCGACGTCGGTACCGAGCGCGGAGCAACCCTGATCCGTGCGAGCGTGACCACACGCCCCGATCAGGGTGTCGAGATCACCGAACACAGCAGTGTCCGTGCCGATTTCGCATCGCGTGACGGGCGTTGGCTGCTCACGTCGGTGGAGGTGGTGCAGTGACCCCGAAGGATACGACGCAGTCCGTGCGGGTCTCCCGGGCCGCCGACCGGGTCGTCGCGGCCACCCGCACCGCGCGCCTCGCACGCATCGCGGCGGCCGACGACCTGCGCGCCCGCGCGCGCCGGCGATCGCGGATGTTCCGATACGGCATGATTCTCGCCGTGCTTGTCGCGGTGGCGCTGGCGATCACGACCATCGTGTATGCGACCCTCGATCATCGTGCCGATGGCCGCGCGGCCACCGATGACGCGGTGCTGACCGCGGCCGGCTCGGCGACGACCACCATGCTCAGCGCCGATCCGGCGCACGCGGAGACCTACGTGAATGCGGTGCTCGCGCTGAGTTCGGGCCCGCAGCGCGACCGGGTCGAGCGGTCGGCGAGAGCCCTCGCGGCGGCGGTGGCCGCGCAGCCGGTGGCGAGCACGGGCCGGGTGATCTCGTCGGGCCTGGTCACCGATCCCGACTCGGACGACACCGGGACACGGGCCGAGGTCCTGCTGGTGGCGCAGGCCTCCGATCCGCAACTCGTCGGCGGTGACCCCGACGCCGATCGGGTCACTCTGCGGTTGAGCATGATTCGCGGTGCGGATGGTTGGCTGGTGGATTCGGCGGTGGTGGCGTGATCGGCCGGCGGGGACGGATACGACCCCTGGTGCGCACCACACGACTGTCCCGGCGAGGCAGGCGGATCATGACGGGCTGCGTGGTCACCGTCGTGATCGCGCTCGTCGTCGCCGCGGTGAGCGCGGTCGTCGCCGTGAGCACCGCGCCGCGACCCGACGACGCCCAGCGCGACGACATCCGGCGGGCCGCAGCGGCGGCACTCACCGCGCTGATGACCGTCACCGACGGGGTGGCGTCCGATGTCCCGGCGGTGCGTCGGCAGCTCGCCGATCCGCTTCTCGGGCGCTACGACGCCGTCGGTGTCGACGTCGTTCTGCCCGGTGCCCTCGCCGCGTCGGTGACGATGTCGGTGACCGTCGTCGGTGTCGCGGTCAGCAGCTATGAGCGTGACCGGGCCCGAGTGCTCGCCTTCGTCGATCAGGTCGTGACCGTGCCCGATTCGTCGTCGGGGACGCCCACACCCGGCTCGACGACACCGTACGGCGGGCATACACCTTCCGAATATTGGATGGTCATGTCTAAGGTGGACGGAACCTGGCGGATGGCCGACCTGCACTCCGTCGGTGACATCACCCGTTGATCCTGTGTGAACCCGAACAGATGAAGGATGTGGCCGCATTGAGAGGACATCGACGACGATGAGTGCACAGACCAATGGCGTGGTCGTGGTGGGTGCGGGTTTGGGTGCGATCCGGTTGGCGGAGAACCTGCGTAACGACGGCTACGAGGGCCCCATCACCCTCATCGGTGCCGAACCGTATGCGCCCTATGATCGTCCGCCGCTGTCGAAGTCGGTGCTGCTGGGCAAGGACGACCGCGTCGACCTCAAACCCGACGAGTTCTACGAATCCGCGAACATCACGTTACGGCTCGGCGCGCCGGTGACCGCGGTCGACCCGGGGGCCAAGACGGTCACCGTGGACGGTGAAACCGTCGGATACGACACGCTGGTGCTGGCCACGGGGCTGATTCCCCGGGCGTTCCCGGGTGCGGAGAACCTGGCGGGTGTCCACACGTTGCGAACCGTCGACGATGCCCACGCCCTGCGCGGTGAGATCGATGCCGCGACCACGGCGGTGGTGATCGGTGCCGGATTCATCGGATGTGAGGTGGCGGCGAGTCTGACCGATCGGGGTGTCGCCGTCGCGCTCGTCGAGCCTGCACCGACACCGCTCGCGGCGTCGCTGGGCACCGAGATCGGTGATCTGGTGACCCGAATGCACGCGGCCAACGGCGTCGACGTGCACCTCGGAGTGGGCGTCGCGGAGATCCTCGCCGACGACGGCCGGGTGCGCGGGGTTCGCCTGGCCGATGGCACCGAACTGCCCGCCGACATCGTTGTCGTGGGTATCGGGTCGATTCCGGTCACCGACTTCCTCGAGGGTTCGGGTATCGCGCTCGCCGGACGTTCGGACGGCGGCGGAATCGCCTGTGACGAGAACGGGCGGACCAGTGCACCCGATGTCTGGGCGATCGGTGACGTCGCCAATTGGCTTGATGCGCACGGGAAGCCGACACGAGTCGAGCATTGGAACAACACGGTGGAACAGGCGTCGGTGGCGGCCCGTGACATCACCGGAACACCCGGTGAACCGATCACCAGCGCGGTGCCGTACTTCTGGAGCGACCAGTTCGCGGTGAAGTTCCAGGTTCTCGGGCATCCACGTGCCGACGACACCGTGCACATCGTCAGCGACGACGGCACCAAATTCCTCGCCTACTACAGCCGCGACGGCATCCTGACCGCCGTGGTGGGGGCCGGCAAGGCCGGACCGGTGATGAAGTCGCGGCCCAGGCTGCAGACGCCGACACCTGTTGCCGACCTCCTCTGAACCGGGCGAGCTGACCGCGTCGGCCGCCGTCGACGCGGTGACCCGGATTGCCGATCCGCAACGTGCGCAACAGATGTCGAAGTACCTGCAGGCCGGGCCCGGCGGTTACGCCGAGGGCGACGAGTTCCTCGGAGTGTCGGTACCGGACCTGCGTGCGATCGCCCGGCGCTTCCGGGGGATCGCACGCGGCGAGGTTGCCGAACTCCTCACCTCGACGACCCACGAGATCCGGCACCTGGCCCTGATCATGATGGGTGACGCCTGCGCCCGTGCCGATGCGGCCGAGCACCGGGCGTGGGTCACCGACTATCTCGAGGCGCTGCACGCCGGCCGGATCGACAACTGGGATCTGGTCGACGTCGCGGCCGGACCGGTGCTCGGCCACTGGTGCCTGCGCATCGGTGACATCTCCCTGCTGACGGATACCGCGGCAGCGCAACCGCTCTGGGTGCGCCGCGCCGGCATCGTCGGCGGTCAGGCCTTCCTGCGACACGGGGATGCAGTGGCGACCCTGGCGGTCGCGCCGCTGGTGGTCGGCGATCGGCGTGATCTGATCCAGAAGGCCTTCGGCTGGATGCTGCGGGAGATGGGAAAACGCGTCGACCCGCACCTGCTCAGCGAGTACCTGGACACGCACGCAGCCCAAATGGGCCGCACCGCACTGGGTTACGCGATCGAGCATCTCGATCGACCGACTCGTGTCCACTACCGCGGGCTTCGGTAGGGCGCTGTGCCCACTGGTCGAGTCGGGTCCCGATCGCCGGTTGAGCTGGGTTCCGACCGACGGGACGTGGGGTGCGGCCGGTGGAACGGGTGGCGCGGCAGACGGGACGGTCGGCGCGGCCGTCGTTCACACACCTTCGCCCTCACGGCCTTTCCACTGTGCCAGCATGCGTTCCCGCAGATCGTCGTAGATGGGCGGCGAGTTCAGCAGTTGCGACACGATCATCGCGGCGGCGCCACCGGCGAGCAGGGCCACCGCGATATTGGTGGTGGAGGTCATCTCCATCACCAGCACGGCGCCGGTGAACGGGGCGCGCACCACCGCGGTGAACAGCGTCGACATTCCGACGATCATCAGAGGAATCATCAGGTCGTGTCCGTAACCGGGGGCGAACAGGTCGATGATGCGGGCGGCGAGCAGGCCGCTGAGTCCGCCGAGGGCGATCATCGGGGCGAAGATGCCGCCGGGGGTGCCCGCCGAATAGGAGACGGGGCCGGCGAAGAACCGCACCGCGAGGTAGAGGACGATCACGCCGATCGCGAGTCGGTGACCACCGAACAGCGCCTGGGTCAGATCGTCACCACCGCCGCCGAGGTCGGGGTTGATCATGAGCATCGCACCGACGACGCCACCGACCACCGCGGCCTTGGCCGGTCCGGGAACCCGGTCGATGGCCTGAAATGTGGTGAGGCAGGCGCGAATCAGCCAGTTGTAGGCAACTCCGAGGACTCCGACGATCGCGCCGAAGACGACGAACACCGGGATCGACGCCAACGCCGGCGTGCTGATCGCCGGAACCGTGAAATCGGGGTGATTGCCGACGACGACGCGGCTGCACGCCGTGCCGACCGCCACCGATGCCATCGTCCACAGGACGTAGCGCAGTTTGACGGTCTTGGCGATCTCCTCGATGCAGAACAGGGCGCCACTGATGGGGGCGTTGAAGGCCACCGCGAGGCCGGTACCGGACAACACCGTCTGCAACACCCGGATCTCGTCGCGGGTGCACCGTGTGACTCGTCCCATGATCGTGCCGATCGCGGCACCCATGTGCACCGTCGGGCCCTCCCGGCCGAGCACCAGGCCACCGCAGCCGATGGCGATCAGGCCGCCGACGAACCGTGCGGGCACCACCCGCGGCGACGGCGGTTCCGCCTCGCCCCGCTCTACGGCCTCCACATGCTGGATACCGCTGCCAGCGGCCCGCGGTTCCCACCGGGTGATCGCGGTGGCGACGGCGGCCGCCGCCGCCGAGATCGCCACCGGCACCAGCAGGGCCGCGAAACCGTGATGATGAGCCCAGTCGCCGATGTCGAGGCGCATCTCGTCGGCGCGCACCAGCAACCAGCGGAAGGCTCCGCCGACGAATCCGGTGATGGCGCCGGCCACCGACGCCACGATCGTCAACCAGACGAGCACCCGCGCGCCGGCATGGGCGTCGTCATCGGCCGGCGTGAGGTCGGGATCGTCGGCGGAACTCATCGTCGAGAATCGGCAGGGGTCAGATCGTTACGGTTCCAGAACACCCTCCGACCCTAACGCCGTCGGGGTCAGGAGTTCCGATAGACCTTCAGCGCCGCCACGATCATCGGGAACTGCAGCGGCAGACGCGCGATGGCGATCGCCTTGTAGATCGCCGGCTTGTCCCACCACAGCCGCACCATGTTGATGTTCGCCGGGTAGACCGCGACGAACAGTGCCGCAGCGCCCGCCGCGGCCGGTTTGCGGGTCGCCGGCGCCAGCAATGCCGCGCCGAGTGCGACCTCGGCGACGCCGGAGGCGTAGGTCAGCATGCGTGGATCGGCGGGGATCTCCTCGGGGATGATCTCGTCGAAAGGCTTGGGCGCCAGAAAATGCAGCGTGCCGATGGTCAACAGCATCCCGGCAAGTGCGCGGGCGAGCTGCGTGGGGGAGAGGCGAGAAAGCATGTGTCAGAACTCGATTCGCAGTCGGTCGGAGGTGGGATGGGCCTGACAGCCGAGGATGTAACCGTCCTCGATGTCCTCGGGATCGAGGGCCCCGTCGTTGTCCATCTCGACCGTACCCTCGATGAGAGTGCAGGCGCACGAACCGCATTCACCCTCCTGGCAGGAATAGGGGGCGTCGATCCCGGCCTCGAGCATGATGTCGATGAGAGTGCGTTTGCGTGGCCAGGACAGTTCGTGGGTGTCGCCGTCGAGTTCCACCTCCACCGTCGCGGCGTCGGCCTGCTCCTCGTCGCTGACCTCGTCGAGGACGACGTCTGCGAACGGATCGCCCGACAGCGAGTTGTAGACCTCCGCGTGGACGTCGTGATGGGCGAATCCGGCGGTGTGCAGGCCCGCGTGCACCGCATCCATGAACGGGCCGGGCCCGCACATGTACGCGCTGTGACCGTGGAACGCGCCGAACACGGTGGCCAGGGTCTGCGCCGAGGGCAGGCCCTGCAGTGACTCGAGCCAATGGATGATCAGCAGGCGGTCGGGGTGAGTGGTCTGCAGTGCGCGCAGTTCGTCGGCGAAGATGACGTCGTCGGCGCTGCGATTGGCATAGAAGAACACCACCGGCTCCGAGCCGCGCTGCAGTGCGGTCTTGAGGATCGACATCACCGGGGTCACGCCGCTGCCCGCGGCGATCAGCAGCAGGGGTTCGTCGAAGGAACGGGGGGTGAACACCCCCGAGGGTGGGAGCACCTCGACCTGGGAACCGGCGGAGAGGTTGTCGCACACCCAGTTCGAGCCGTATCCGTCGGCGGTGCGCTTGACGGTCACCTTGGGCGGCTCACCGCCGACCGGGGAGGAGGCCAGTGAGTAGCATCGCGCCACGGACCCGGTCCGGTCGCTGGGGATGCGCAGGGTCAGGAACTGGCCCGCCTTGTACTCGGTGAACGCTTCCTTGGCGGTGTCGGGGATCTCGAAGACGATCGATCGGGAATCGTGCGTCTCGTCGATGACCTCGGCCACGGTGAGGATCACGCTGCGGGAGCCGTGGGGCGTCAGTTCGGTCATATCCGAGCCTCTCCTGGCGTCGTCAGGGGTGTTCCATCTGGAAAAATAGAACACGTTCTAATTTGAGCCTAGCCTAGATGCCGGGCCGTCGACACCGGCACCGGCGATAGGGTTTCAGGGTAGTGGGGGTGACGGCGTTCGCATCAGTGCAGCGCCGCGACGCCGTTCGCAAGGACCTCGCAGCCTGCGCGGATCAGCGATTCCAGGTCGGAATCCGGATCGTTGAGCCACTGCTCGTACGCGGCCAGAGCGGTGCCCAGGCACATCCAGCCGATCGTCTGCGGTAGGTGGTCGTCCTCGTCGAGTCCGAGTCGATGCGCACAGAACTCGGCGATGACGTGCCGCCAATCGGCGTACATGAGCATCGAATGTGCCTGCAGGCTGGGCACTCCGAGGAGTAACTGCATGCGCCGACGGTGACCGTCGGCGCCCTGTGGGGGCACCGTGTTGAAGGCGACGAGGGCGCGTGTCACCGCGTCGGCGATGGGCAGATCGTCGGGGATGTCGGCGAGGAGATGACGCAACTCGTCGAGGTGGGCGTCGAAGTCACCCCAGGCGATCGCGTTCTTCGACGGGAAGTAGCGGAAGAGGGTGCGACGGGCGATGCCGGCGGCGTCGGCGATGTCCTCGACGCTGGTCTCCTCGAATCCGATGGTGGTGAACAGATCGATGGCGGTGGCGCTGATCTGCGCGCGACTCGTCGACGGTCGTCGACCCGGTGCCGTCGCGTCGGTCGTCATCGGGGCGAATTCGTGCTGGTCATGGGCGCCCTTTCGTTCCGGGTTGCACCTGTCCACCTGGCTAGCTTTTCGCCAGGGGGTGCAATTCTGCACTCGGTGCCATTATAGTGATCGGTGATCCACATCACTACCCGATCAACTAGGAGGTTTGGATCATGGCCGATCAGGCAGCCAAGGCAGCTCAGGACTTGTCGGTTCCCGCCGACGTCGACACCGAGCTCGTGGGTGAGTCCCTCGTCGAAGAGGTGTCGATCGACGGGATGTGCGGGGTCTACTGATGTCCACCCCGACATCGGCTCCGGTTGCCGGCGATCGCTCCGATGCGATCGCCGGTGACCGGCGCGACTCCCCGGCCCCCACTTCCACCACCATCCGCAAGGCACTGTCCTTCGACGTCGGCGCCGCCTGGGAGCTCAATCCCAAGGTGGCGCTGCGCCCGGAACCGTTCGGTGCGCTCCTCTACCACTTCGGAACGCGCAAGCTGTCGTTCCTGAAAAACCTCACGGTCGTCGGGATCGTGCAGTCGCTGTCCGCGCACGAGTCCGCCGAAGCGGCATTCGTCGCCGCCGGTATCGGTACCGCCGAACGCCCGCTGTATCTGCAGGCGCTGTCGGCCCTCGCCGACTCCGGGATGATCGTCCGGCGCTGATCTCCCCTCCTCGTCCGTCCACATATCGCTCCTGAAAAGCCCAAGGAGACCCGCATGACCACACTCGAGATGCCGCCCACCGCAACCGGACTCGCCAGCGTCGCCCCGGTGGCGCAGACGGCGCCGCCCAAAGTCGGGCGCCTCGTCGACCAGTTCGAGAAGGGTCTCGACGCCCCGATCTGCCTGACCTGGGAGCTCACCTACGCGTGCAACCTCGCGTGTGTGCACTGCCTGTCGTCGTCGGGTAAACGTGACCCGCGGGAACTGTCGACCGAGCAGTGCAAGGCCATTATCGATGAGCTGCAGCGGATGCAGGTCTTCTACGTCAACATCGGTGGCGGCGAGCCGACCGTGCGGCCGGACTTCTGGGAACTGGTCGACTATGCGACCAGTCATCAGGTGGGAGTCAAGTTCTCCACCAACGGTTTACGGATCAACAAAGAGGTCGCGGCACGCCTGGCGGCCTCGGATTACGTCGACGTACAGATCTCGCTGGATGGTGCCACCGCCGAGGTGAACGACGCGGTGCGCGGACCGGGCTCCTTCGACATGGCCGTCCGCGCGCTGGAGAACCTGTCCGAGGCAGGCTTCCGCGACGCGAAGATATCGGTGGTGATGACGCGTCAGAACGTCGCCCAGCTCGACGAGTTCAAAGCGCTCGCCGACCGCTACAACGCCACCCTGCGGATCACCCGGCTGCGTCCGTCGGGGCGCGGCGCCGACGTGTGGGACGATCTGCATCCGCTGCCCGAGCAGCAGCTCGAACTCTACAATTGGCTTGTCGCACACGGGGACAACGTGCTCACCGGCGACTCCTTCTTCCATCTGTCGGCCTTCGGTGGGTCCGGAGGCGGTGGACTGCCGGGACTGAACCTGTGCGGTGCCGGTCGCGTGGTGTGCCTGATCGATCCGGTCGGCGACGTCTACGCCTGCCCGTTCGCCATCCACGAGAACTTCCTGGCCGGCAACATCACCACCGGCGGTGGATTCCAGCAGATCTGGCAGCAATCGGATCTGTTCCTCGAACTGCGTGAACCGCAGAACGCCGGAGCATGCACCAAATGCGCACACTTCGACGCCTGCCGTGGCGGCTGCATGGCCGCGAAGTTCTTCACCGGTCTGCCCCTGGCCGGCCCCGATCCGGAGTGCGTGCAGGGCTACGGCGAGCAATTGCTCGCCGGTGAACGCACCAAACCGACTGCAAACAAGGATCATTCGCGAGGGACACCTCTCACCTTGATGACCCGGCGGCCGGACGGGGAGATGACCCCGATCGGTGGCCCGCCCTCGAAGAGCTGTGATGAGAACCCCTTGGCGGGCTTCTCGCTGTAGTACCCACGCGGTGGATCACCGACGCTCGGCGTGTATGCCGGGCGGTTCGGTGGTGCCCGCACATGAGATGAAATAGGTAGGAACAAGAACAATGGTCACCAATCCCTGGGCCCGTAATCCCTGGTTCGAAACCGTCACCGAGGCGCAGCGCCGCGCGAAGAAGCGGCTGCCCAAGTCGGTGTACTCGTCACTGGTCGCCGGCACCCAGGCCGGGGTGACCGTCAACGACAACACCGACGCCTTCAAGGAACTCGGGTTCGCACCGCACGTCGTCGGTGTCCAGCCCGACCGTGAGATGACGACAACCGTGATGGGGCAAGAGCTCTCGTTTCCGGTGATGATCTCGCCGACCGGCGTGCAGGCCGTCGACCCCGACGGTGAGGTGGCCGTCGCCCGCGCCGCGGCCGCTCGCGGAACCGCGATGGGACTGTCGAGTTTCGCCAGCCATCCCATCGAGGAGGTGACGGCGGTCAACGACAAGATCTTCTTCCAGATCTACTGGCTCGGTAGCCGCGACGACATCCTCGCCCGCGTGGAGCGCGCCAAGGCGGCCGGTGCCAAGGGACTCATCGTCACCACCGACTGGGTGTTCAACATCGGTCGTGACTGGGGCAGCCCGGAGATCCCGGAGAAGGTCGACTTCAAGGCGCTGCTGCGGCTCGCCCCGGAGATCGCGACGAAGCCGCGGTATGCGCTGGACTGGATTCGCGACGGCAAGATCATCATTCCCGATCTGACCGCACCCAACCTGCCGCCGACCGTCGGCACCGCCGGACCGACCTTCTTCGGTGCGTACTACGAATGGATGAACACCGCACCGCCCACCTGGGAGGACCTGAAGTGGTTGCGGGAGCAGTGGGATGGCCCGTTCATGGTCAAGGGCATCACGCGCCTCGACGACGCCAAGCGTGCGGTCGACATCGGCGCCTCGGCGCTGTCGGTGTCCAATCACGGCGGCAACAACCTGGATGGCACACCGGCCACCATCCGGGTGCTCGGCCCGATCGCCGACGCCGTCGGCCATGACATCGAAGTGCTGCTCGACGGTGGTATCCGCCGCGGTAGCGACGTCGCCAAGGCGCTCGCCCTCGGCGCTCGTGCGGTGATGATCGGACGCGCCTACCTGTGGGGTCTGGCCGCGAACGGACAGCCGGGCGTCGAGAACGTGCTCGACCTGCTGCGCATGGGACTCGACGGAGTCCTGATGGGCTTGGGACGCAAGAGTGTTCACGAGCTGTCGCGCGATGATCTGATCATCCCGGAGGGCTTCGAACGGTCCTACGGCGAGGCCTGAGATCCGTTCGGAGAGCCCTGGCTCTCAGTGAGATGCCCACAACCGTCCCCGACAGGGATTCTGTTCGGAACTGTCCGTTCAGGGTCGCTGACGGGGACGTTTGTGGTCATTGAGCGCTTCGTCCCCTTGCTCGGGATGGTGCCGAGTACTGTTGGGCGGCAGCGTATTCAGTCGAGATCGATCAGACACCACGATCCGTCGGGCAGTTGGCGTGCTTCGCTGTCGGCTTCGACTCGTTCTCCGTTGTAGTCCCGTTCGATCACGCTGTAGGCGTGATCGGATCGGATGTCCACGCTGAGAACCTCGACGTCCAGGTCGAGCCCATCGAGTCCCTCCGCCTCGTACTCCCGGTGTTGCGCACGGAATGCCGACTCCTCGGGGCACGAGCGTTCGGCCGCATCGATGAAGTGCCCTCGCGCGAGGTCGTCGTAGTACCCGGTGATGAGTTCTTCGACGGCCTCTTCGTCGCTGATTCCGCCCGGTCGTACCACGATCACAACAGCGACGACACAACAGATCGCGATGGTGACCAGGCCTGCCGCGAGGAGGATCAGTCCTGTGCGGCCGAATCCATGGGGTGGCGGGGGAGGTCCCGGCGGAAGAGACGTGCTGGGCTGAGTCCACGCAGGCTGCGGCGCCGGGCTCAAGGGTGGCAGTCCCGCACCGGGATTCATGAACTGTTGTGGCCCAGGGTATCCGGGCATCTGGTGGAGCCCCGGTCGGGGTGGGGGTGGAGGCGGCGGCGATGACGGGCGCCACGGCGCTGCGGGCGGTGCCGGTACCGCCCGCTGATGTGGTTCGGGTCGACCGGCGGGCCCGGGGGAGGTCATGCGGCGATCGTAAGGTGCGAATCAGCCGTGGGCGTGCCCGTTTCGCGGTGGTCGCAGCGATTTCAGCCGACCGGACTACACCGTGGTCAGACCTTGGAATTACCCATGTCGATCTGAAATTGGGAGCCGGTGACGGCGCGGGCCTGGGGCGAGGTCAGGTAGAGCACGGCGTCGGAGATGTCGTCGAGGGAGGCCACCGGGAAGTGGTCCATCATCGAGACGAAATACCGTGTGTACTCACCCATGTCGAAGATCTTCATCGCCGAGCTGTCGGCGACTCCCATCGGCGTGTTCACCGCGTAGGGGTGGATCGAGTTGACGCGGATCCGTCGCGGTGCGAGTTCCTTCGCGGTCGTCTGAGCCAGTCCGGTGAGGGCGTACTTCGACGCCGAGTAGGCCGCCTGCACCGGCATCGCCTTGAGGCCCGCGACCGAGGCGATGATGACGATGGAGCGGTTGTCGGCGTCGGTGTCGAGGAGGGCGGGGATGGTGGCGCGCAACGTCTTCCAGGTGCCGGTCACGTTGACGTCGAGGACATCGGTGAATTCCTGCTCGGACAGTTCCCAGGTGAGTCCCCAGGAGAGGATGCCGGCGTTGGCGATCACGTGGTCGAGGCCGCCGAACTGCCGGACGCCGTCGGCGACCAACTCCTGCTGGAAGGCCAGGTCACGGGTATCGCCTTGGCGGGCAAGGATTTTACCGCCGGCCTCTTCGACGAGGCGGATGGTCTCGGCGAGGTCGTCGGCGGTGGCCGGCGGGTAGGTGATGTGATCGGCGACCGGTGCGGCGATGTCGAGGCCGATGATCGAGGCACCTTCGCGTGCAAATCGCAGTGCGTGGTTGCGTCCCTGACCACGTGCGATCCCGGTGATGTAGACGACCTTGCCGTCGAACTGTCCCATGCAAAAACTGTAACACGTTCTAGTTCGACGGCAGGGTCGGTATTCTCTCAGTCGTTCCAGACCGTCGCCGGGTCGGTGGCCTCGCGGGCCGGACCGGTCGGCGTCTCGGGGGAGGTGCGGGAGAAGCGCGGGGCGACCTGCGCCTGGGTGACGCCGTCGATCTCGACGAGGTTCGCGCGCGCGGCCATGTGCGGATCGTCGGGCGCTTCGGTGAAGGTCAGCACCGGGGACACGCAGGCATCGGTGCCCTCGAAGACCTTGGTCCATTCGTCGCGGGTGCGCGATGCGAAGGCGGCGGTGAAGGTCTTGCGGAGAGTGTCCCAGTGGGAGATGTCGCTCTGGGCCGGAAGATCGGCGTCGGCCAGGCCGAGACCGTTGATGAACGCGGCATAGAACTGCGGTTCGAGCGCACCGACCGCCATGTACTTGCCGTCGGAGGTCTCATACACGTCGTAGTACGGCGCGCCGGTGTCGAGCATGTTCACGCCGCGCTCATCCGACCATAGTCCGGTGCCACGGAACGCCCACATCATCTGTCCGAGAACGGAAGCGCCGTCGACCATGGCGGCGTCGACGACCTGTCCCTTACCGGAGGTCTGGCGTTCGATGAGTGCCGAGAGCACCCCGAGGACGAGGAACATCGACCCGCCGCCGAAGTCGCCGACGAGGTTCAGCGGGGGAACCGGACGTTCCCCGCGACGGCCGACGGCGTGCAGCATGCCGGTCAGCGAGATGTAGTTGATGTCGTGGCCGGCGAGTTCGGCGCGCGGCCCGTCCTGCCCCCAGCCGGTCATGCGGCCATAGACCAGGCCGGGATTGACCTCTGCGAGGGCGTCCGGTCCGAAGCCGAGGCGTTCCATCACGCCGGGGCGGAAGCCCTCGAGGATCACATCGGCCTTGCGGATGAGATTCAGGATGGTCTCGTGGTCGGCGGAGTCCTTGAGGTTGGCCTCGACGACCCGACGGCCGCGCAGCAGTGCGTCGGCCGAGGCTCCCTCACGCGGCAGGGAGCCGGGGCGTTGCACGCGGATCACGTCTGCACCGAGGTCCGACAGCAGCATCGCGGCATGCGGGCCGGGCCCGATGCCCGCGAATTCGATCACGCGAACACGGCTGAGCGGTCCGCTCTTACCGCTGGTGGATGCGGATTCTCCGGTCATGGTGGTCCTCCCTGATCTGGCACCCATATGTGGCGGGTGTCACGGCGATGCCGTCCAGGATTCCACAACCGACCGATCGCTCGGCAAGCGGGTCGGCGGCGTCGGGAATCGGTGAGGGAAATACCTGCCGACCGGTTACCCCTGGGCGCTTTGCGCACTAAACTTGGCCGAATGGTGCGACCGGCGACGTTGGGGCGATACGTGTGGCCGGAACTGACCGACTCGGCGATGACCGTACTGGTACCGGTGGGCTCATTCGAGCAACACGGACCGCATCTTCCGCTCGACACCGACACCCGCATCGCGGTGGCGGTGGCATCCGGTGCGCACGGGCGTCTGGCAACCGACGCTCCCTACTCCTGTGCTCCGGCAATTCCCTACGGGGCCAGCGGTGAGCACGAGGGATTCGCCGGCACCATCTCGCTGGGCGCGGAGGCGCTGGGCGCAGTGCTGCTGGAGTACGGGCGCAGCGCATGCCGGTGGGCGCAGCGGATCGCCTTCGTCAACGGACACGGAGGGAATGTGCCCACATTGACCACGGCGGTCGCACGGTTACGGTACGAGGCCCGGGATGTGGCGTGGTATCCGTGTATGTTCCCGGACGCTGACGCGCATGCGGGTCACACCGAAACCTCGGTCCTGCTTCATCTTTCACCCGATGTGGTGCGCTCGGATCGGCTCGAGGTGGGCAATCGGGAACCGATGGCCACCCTGATGGGCGCGCTGCGCACCGGCGGGGTCTCGGCGGTGAGTGCCAACGGGATTCTCGGCGACGCGTCGTCGTCGTCGGCCGAGGCGGGCGCGCTTCTGCTCGATCACGCGATCGGCGACCTCGCCCGGGCGTTGACCGAATGGACCGTCGATGACGGGGGGCGGCTGCGGTGACCACCGTCGAATCGACCACGGCCACAATCCGGGCGCAGGATTCCGGTCTGCCGGATGGATTCCAGGTGCAGATCGACATGCGTTGCGCCAGGGGCGGTGACCTTCGTTTCCTGGTCGGCGGATCGCCCACACGGATGATGCGGCTCAGCGACGCCGCGTTGGGGATGACCTCCGGCTACGGCCGCATCGAGGTCTGTGACCCGGCCACCCGTCGCCTCTCCCGCACCCTGCTCGAGGCGGGGATCGCTCATCCACGGCCGATGGCGGGTCCGTGCGTCGACGATGTCACCATCGTGATCCCGGTGCGCGACAACCAGTCCGGTGTGGACAGACTGGTAGCGGCGGTGGACGGTCGGCGCGTGATCGTCGTTGACGACGGGTCGGCCGAACCGATTGTCGCGTCCGGTCCGCTCGTGCAGGTCATCCGGTTCGACCGCAATCGTGGTCCGGCCGCGGCGCGCAATGCCGGAGCGGCCGCGGCGCAGACCGAGTTCGTCGCCTTCCTCGATTCGGATGTCGTGCCCGAACCCGAGTGGCTGATGATGCTGATGGCGCATTTCTCCGATCCGCTGGTGGCGCTGGCGGCACCACGCATCGTCGGGCTGTCCGGGCGTGAGGACGGGCCGACGATGCGTCGGCGTCCGTCGCTGGCCGAACGCTACGAGAACCGATATTCGTCACTCGACATGGGTCCCGGTGAGGCCGCGGTGGTTCCCGGAACCCCGGTGCCCTACGTTCCGAGTGCGGCGATGATCGTGCGGCGCAACGCTTTCTGCGGATTCGACGAGAAGCTGCGGGTGGCTGAGGACGTCGACCTGTGCTGGCGACTACACGAGGCGGGCTGGCGCATCCGATACGATCCCGTCGCGCGGGTTGCGCATGATCACCGGACGAGTATGCGGCAGGTCCTGTCGCGTCGCCGGTTCTACGGAACGGGAGCGGCGTTCCTCGCGCAGCGGCACGGAAGCACCGCGGCTCCGATGGTGATGACCGCCTCGATGGCGGTGGCCGTCGGTGCGCTGCTGTCCCGGACCAAGGTGGGTCTGGCGATCGCGTTCCTGGTGTTGACCCGGGTGGCCTACCGGCTGCGGACGCGGCTCGGCGATCTTCCCGATGCGCCGGTGGCCGCCGCGCAGATGACCGGCCGCGCCGCCGGGTTCGGGCTCTTGCAGGCCGCGGGTGCGATCTGTCGCCACTACTGGCCGGTGGCGCTGGTGCTGGCGTTGATCTCCAAGCGTTTCCGGGCTCTCGTCATCGAGGTGGCCGTCGTCGAGGGGGTCGTCGAGTGGATTCGGTCGGTGATTGCCGAACCCGGGGCCGCGCCGGCGATGGGTCCGATCGGTTACCTGGTGTGCCGTCGTCTCGACGACCTCGCGTATGGCACCGGTTTGTGGGAAGGCGTTGTGCGCGAGCGGGATCTGGGAGCGTTGCGGCCCATCGTCACCCGGTGAGGTGACCGGGGTGACCGAGCGCGTGCCCTCGACCGTCGACGTCGTCATCGTCGGTGCGGGCAGCGCGGGTTGCGTGTTGGCCGACAAACTCAGTCGCGACGGAGCCCGCTCGGTGCTGCTTCTCGAGCAGGGGCCCGGTTGGCCCGATGACTCCATCCGGGATCTGCGGCGACTGCCCATCGGGGCCGACTCGATCTACGCGACAACACTTCCGGAGGCATTGGGCCACGTGGTGGTGCGCGGGCGTGGGCTCGGCGGGTCGTCGGTGGTCAACGGGGGCTACTTTCTGCGGTGGCACGACACCGATTTCGCGTCCTGGCCGAGCGGATGGGGCCTCGCCGAGGTGGAAGCGGCCTACCGGGAACTCGATGATCCCGGTGGCAGAATGTCGGTCCGTCCGGCCGCCGACGGGGAGCTCAGTGCGGCGGCACGGGCTTTCGAGCGATATTGGGCATCGCGGGTACCGACGCGAGATCCGGTGCAGCGCTGGCCGATCGTCGGCCTGAACCGGGTACTCGGCAATCAGGTCGACGGGCTGAGGATGACAGCGGCGGAGGCGTACCTGCGTGCCGCGATCGGCCGGCCGAACCTGACTGTCCGGACGGATGCGCATGTCGAGGACCTCGCGGTCAGTGGTCGACGAATCATCGGCGTCCGCGTCGGTGGGGAGGCGGTGCGATGTGACGAAGTGATCCTGTGCGCCGGTACGTTGGGTACTGCCGGGCTGCTGCTGCGATCGCAACCGCAGGTGTTCGGTGTCGGCGACAGCGCGCGGATCGGTGAGCACCGCGAGGTGCTCGTCGGCTACGGGCGCACCGATGCCGAGGACCTGACACCGCTGCTACAGACCGTCGTTCATACCGAATCCGGAATCGAAATCCGCTGTTATTCTGACGATTTTGATCGCTATGTGACCGGTGGTCGGGGTGGGCGACCGGTGGTCGGAGTCTGCTCCATGCTTCACAGCGGTACCGGTTCGGTGGTCACCGCGTCCGGCGGCGGCGTCGAGGTGATCCTCGACCCGCCGTTGACCGACGACGCGGCCCGGATGTGGTCGGTCGCCGACGACGTGGTGGATATGTTGTCCTCCAAGGAGTTCGACGATCTCGTCGACCCTGGGTCGATCGTCATCGACCCGGTGGTCCGTACCTCCCAACACGCCTGGGGGAGTATGCCTATGGGCGATGCGGTCGACTGGTTGGGCGGTGTGCAGGGCGTGAAGGGCCTGCGCATCGTCGACGGTTCGATCCTGCCGAGTCCCGGACGCAGTGGCCCGCACGCCACGATCATGATGATGGCTTGCCGGATCGGTGATCTGCTCGCAGCGGGCTGACGCTCTCGCCGACCCGCCAGCTGGTCGAGCCGGTCCGGAGCGATAGCGGAGGACCGTGTCGAGACCTCCGCAGGCCGACGACGAAACCTGGCCACCACCAACCGAACCCACGCGCGATATAGCCGACAGCGTTCACCCCCACCAGATTCCGCGCGGAGAAGGTTGTCGGTGGTCGTCGTTACACTTGAGTCAGTTCAGTTGGAGCGACCGAGCAGAGGGGGTGAACATCATGGCCGACACCACAATTCGCACGACTACCGCGCCGGAACTGTCGATGACCGCCGCCGACGCCGCCATGATCGATCACCTCCCCGCCGAGCAGGCCACCGCCCTGGCCCGATCGTTGCAACGCCAAGAACGACAACTGATCGCCCGGAAGGTGCTCTCCGCAGCCCGGATCGGGCACACCGTGTACGACGAGATGCTGCTCTCGGGCCACATGACCAACGCGCACACCACCGGTGCCGTCGACAAAGCCGCCACCGGCAAGGTCTCGACCGCGCTGGGTGTGTCGGTACCGCACGCCACCGCGTGGATGACGCTGAGCTTCCTGCTGTCGACGCTCCCGACGGTGACCGCCGCCTTCTTGGCCGGTGACCAGTCGTTGGAGCGTATCCGCATCATCGCCGACGAGATCGTCGTGCTGTCCGATGACGATGTGCGCGCGTTCGCCGAAACCCGCGCACTGCAACTCGCTGGACGTAATCAGGCGGATACGACATTGCGGGATCAGGTCGCCGAGATGGTGATCGCGCTGGATCCCGACGGTGCCGCCGACCGTCGGGAGGAGGCCGCCGCGCGTGATCAGAACGTGCGGGTCCGTCGGGACACCAACGGGCATTGCAGTATCTCGGTGTACGCACCGGGGGAGGTGGGTGCGCATCTGGCGGCGCGGATCGCACAGATGATCAGTGAGCGGATCTGCCCGCGTGATCCGCGTCGCCGCGGTCAGGTGCAGGTCGCGGCGTTCGCCGAAATCCAGGGCCTGCCGGGTGCGTACCTGTCGTGTGAATGCGGGCGGGGTAACTGCTCGCGGGCGGTCCCGTTGCCGGAGGAGCCCTGTGGCCTGACCGACCTCGACATCGATGTCGACGGCGGCGCGGCTGATCCGTTCGATGTTGAAGCCGAGTGCGGTGAGGCTGACGAGATCACCGAACCCGAGACGACCGACGCTCCCGAGACGGTCACCGACGGCGACGCTGACGGTGCGGCAACGGATACCGTCGAGGCGCACCCCAACACCGAATCCGACACCGACACCGACACCGAACCCGAAAACGATTTGCAGTTATCGCTGTCGTTGATCACCGACCCGTCCGGGCAGCGGGAAGCCCGGTTGGAGTACTTCGGCGTGGTGGACGAAGCTCATGCCAGGTCGTTGATCGGTTCGGGACAGTTGGTGACCGTCACCGAGTTTCCCACCCTGGACATACCCACCGTCAGCACCGCCACCTCGCTGGATCGGATACCGGCGGCGTGGCGTCGTCTCGACGATCCGTTCCCCGCGCCACCGGTCGACCCGACCGGGCACGGCGGCCATCTCCTCCCGCCGCCGGGTGCGTTGACGTATCGGATACCAGCGTGGTTGCGGGAGAAGATCATCGAGTTGGATGGCACCTGCCGGTACCCGCAGTGCGGGCGGCCGGCCAGTGACTGCCAGATCGATCACCTGGTGAAATTCGTGCACCAGGATCCGATCACCGGTGGCTGGACGGTGGAATTCAACCTGATGCCGCTGTGCACCCCGGACCACCAACGAAAACACATGGGCTTGTTGATCCCCACCATGCTCGCCGATCGGGCGGTCATCTGGCGCGACCCCGTCTCCGGGGAAACCATCACCACCTATCCGCGGTAGGCGGCCGGCTTCGGTCTGCCGTCGGGTGATGCTGCGCTGCAACCAGTTCCCAGCTCCACGTTGCGTGGTCTCGAGGATCGTCGTTTCGACGGAGCTCAACGCAAGGCGCCGGGGCTCACGCAAGGCCCTAAGGCTCCTCGCGACTCGGTCGGCTCAGATGAGTGTGGACCAGTAATCCCAGAACTGAATTCCGATGGCCACGATGACGATTGCGTACCAGAGGGGAAGTAGCACCCAGAGCCAGCCGCGAATGTCGCGGGCGCGGTAAGAATCTCCGAGGAGTCGTCCGGCCGAGAGGATCAGCAGGATCGGCGTGACGGTCCAGACCACCATGCAGTACGGGCACAGCGCGTTGATCCGGTACAGACTCTCGAACGCCAGCCAGTTGACGAAGACGAAACCCAGTGCCAGGCCGATGGTTTGACCCAGCCAGTACCACCGGGGCAACGACACGCGACCCGTCGCGAGGACACCGGTGACGATGATCACCGAGAACGCCGCGATACCGATCAGCGGGTTCGGGAAGCCGAACAGCCGGGCCTGCGGCGTCACCATCACCGAACCGCACGACAACACCGGATTGATGCTGCAACTCGGGCGGTACGACGGATTGATCAGCAGCTCAATGCGTTCGATCGTCAGCGTCGCCGACGCGATGAACCCGATGATCCCGAGCACCAGCACGGCGATGCCGGTGGCGGGGGAAACGTCGGGACGTTGCAGCCACCACGATCGGTCGTCGGTCGGATCGTCGGTGCTGTCATCGGATTCGAGGGAGTCCGCGTTGAGCGCCTTGTCGGGTTCGGTCTCAGATGTGATGCCGGCCATGATGTCGTTTCGTTCGATCATGCTGCTGGGCTGGGTCCTACTGCTGGGAGCCGGCAGCGGCATTAACCGCTGCCACGAAGGCCTCGGGGCCCTGTTGGATGTTGAAGTCCTGCCCGTTGATCTTCACGGTCGGTGTTCCGGTGACACCAGAGTCCTTGGTCTCTTGGGTGACCCAGTCCTCGTAGTCACCGCGCGTGATGCATTCCTTGACATTCTGCGCACCGGCTTCGGTGGCGTAGGACGCCAACTGGTCATCGGTGAGGCCGGAACCGTTCTCGGCGGGCTGGTTCTCATAGAGCAGGGAGTGGAATTTCAGCCACACCTCGAAGTTGTTGGCGCCGCCGGTCGATTCGGCCACACACGCCGACGCGTTCGCCGCGCGGGTCGAGTAGTTCGTCGACGACATCCGGTCGAGGATGGCGACCGGCCGATAGTCGATCGCGACGTTCGGATTGGACTTCAGCTGGGTGAGCGCGTCGCCGAACACGGATTCAAACTGCTTGCACACCGGGCACTGGAAGTCCTCGAGGATCTCCACGACCGCCTTGGGGGTGGTACCGGCCGGAGCGGTGGTGATGCGGAAGGCCCCGTCGGTGGTGACCGTCGGCGGGGTACCGGCGGCGACCGAACTGTCGTCACTGAAAATCTTCCCGTTGGACCACAGGATGGAGACGGCGACGACGGCCGCGACGACGATGATCGCCACCACGGCCCCGATCCGCATGAACAGCGAGCGCCGACGCTCGGCGGCTCGTGGGTCGACGACTGGCTTCCGACGTTTGTCTGCCACGGGTTCCCTCACACTCCAAGTCAACGGTTCGCACGGCCGCAGCACCCCGGAATCTCGCCGCGAGGTCTCCACGCCGCTGTTCAGCGTACTTGGGCCCGCCTGAGTCGCGACTGAGCGGCCCGATCGGCGCCGAATCGGTCACACCGACGCAGCGTCGTAGACTTACTCCGACGCTGTCTCGCTGCAGCGTTGCTAGGAGACCTACATTCTGTGACCGCTCCCGACACACACTCGCCCGACGTACCGGGCACCGACGACACCACCGCCCCGACCCGACCGACCATCCGGACGGCTCGATGGCTGGCGGCGCTGGTCGGCATCGCGCTGGTCGGCATCGTCATCTACGGGGCCGCGAGCGGGTCGGCCCGCCACATCGAGCGCGGCGACCCCTACCCCGGGATGCCGATCGCCATTGCCGACGTCGCCGGGTACTTCCTCGGTACGGTGCTGGCCGCATTGTGTCTGGGTGCGTTGGCCTTCGTCGTCGCCGGAGCCCGGCCCGATTCCAACGGCATCATCGACGCGACCGTCTACCGCGCCCACCGCTTCGTCTCGTCGGCCGCGCCGGTGTGGGCGGTGCTGTCGTGGCTGATGGTGGGGGTCGCGGCCGCCGACGGCTACGGATTGCCGCTGGGCAAGGTGCTGTCCTCGGGCACGCTGTTCGACGCGATCGGGGTCAGCGAGGAGGCGGTGGCCTGGCTGGTGGTGGCGATCTTCGCAACGATCGTGGCAATCGCGATCCGGTTCTTCCTGTCCTGGATCGCGCACCTGGTGCTGCTGATCCCGACCGGCATCGCGGTGGCGGCCCTGCCGATGGCCGGCAACGGTGGTCAGGGCCCCAACCACGACTACACGACCAGCCTGGTCATCCTCTTCATCCTGGCCGCCGCTATCGGCATCGGCTACCGCGTCGCGTTCGCGACCGCGCCGGTGGTCACACCGGACTCGGATCGGGCGATCCTGGAACGCCGGCACGCGTGGATCCTGGCCATCGCCGACACCGTCGCGCTGCTCGCCGGAAGCGGGCTGGTGGCGTTCCTGCTGCCGGTGCGCTACCTGTTCTCCACCGCGTTCGGTCTGGCCGCAATGGTGATGCTCATCGCGCTGGCCGCGGTGCTGGTGTGCAGCATCGTCGCGCTGCGAGGATCGGGTGCCGACCGGATCTGGCGTCCACAGGTCCTCGCCGCGGTGCTGATGATCGTCGTCGTCGCGTGCTGGACGGTGATGGACACCCGCGTCGCCCCCGGGCTGCTGGCACACACCTTCACCGCGTGGGATGTGTTCCTCGGCTACGAACTGCCGGGCGCGCCCGACGCCTGGCGACTGGCCACCTTCTGGCGCTTCGACTTCGTGATGGGGACGGCATTCGTCGTCGCCGCGATCCTCTATGGCTTGGGAGCATGGCGGTTGTATCGACGGGGCGACGCCTGGCCCGTCGGACGCACCATCTCCTGGATACTCGGCTGCCTGTGCGTGATCATCGTCACCGGCTCGGGTATCCGGGCCTACGGATCGGCGATGTTCAGCGTCCACATGGCAGAACACATGGCGCTGAACATGTTTGCGCCCGTACTGCTGGTGCTCGGGGCACCCGCCACCCTCGCCTTGCGAGCCCTGCCGACCGCCGGTTCCCGCCGCCCACCCGGTCCGCGGGAATGGTTGCTGTGGGCGCTGCACTCCAAGGTCACCCGCTTCCTGTCGCATCCGGCGGTCGCTCTGGTGTTGTTCGTGCTGTCGCTGTACGCGGTGTACTTCACCGCGATCTTCGGGACATTCGCGCGGTACCACTGGGGCCACGTCCTATTGACCATTCACTTCATCTTCGTCGGCTACCTCTTCTACTGGGTGATCATCGGCATCGATCCGGGCCCGCGTCGCATCCCGTTCCTGGCACGGATCGGATTGTTGTTCGCGGTCATGCCCTTTCACGCGTTCTTCGGTATCGCACTGATGACGATGACCTCGGTGGTCGGCGACAAGTTCTACAGTCAGCTCGATCTGCCGTGGGTGACCGACCGGTTGCACGACCAATGGCTCGGCGGTGCGATCGCCTGGGGTGCCAGTGAGGTGCCGGTCGTCCTCGTCGTCGTCGCGATCGTCTCGCAGTGGGCCAAATCCGATCGGCGGGCCGCCCGCCGCGCCGACCGGCACGCGGAGACCTACGAGGACACCGAACTCGACGATTACAACAAGATGCTCGAAGACCTCGCGAAGTCGCGGCGCTGAGAGGTCCGGCTTGACCCGATCGGGACAATCGATTCATGCGGTGTGAGGTGGCGCGAGAGGCGTTGTCGGCGCGTACCGACGGCGAACGGGAGACCGTTCCGTCGGTGCGGGTCGACGAGCACGTCGCCGGATGCGCCGACTGCACGGAGTTTGCCGCCGCGCTGGCCGCGATTGCGCTCCCGCAGATCCGCGAACCGCTGCGGGTGGTGGGTTCCGACACCGGGCCGGATCTGGTCGAACGGATGCTCGCCGCGCGTGCCGAGCAGCCCGCACCGTCGGAGTCGGACCGCGAATCGCGTTCGGGCGCATGGTGGATCGCCGCGGGCGGCGGGGCATTCGTCTCCGGTGCGCTGGCGGTGACACTTGTTCTCACGCACGGTTCCGTGATCGTGATCGCCCTGTTCGTGATTGCCGTCGTGGCCACCGTGGGGCTGACGGTGCGAGCACGCCGCTGACGCGGGACCAGGTCGGCCCGGCGGCTCGGCTCGGCGGGTGAGCTCGGCGGGTCAGCTCAGCGGCGTGACTCGCCGAAATGCTGCAGCCGCAGGCTGTTGGTGACGACGAACAGCGACGACAACGCCATCGCCGCCCCCGCGATCAGCGGGTTGAGCACTCCGAGCGCGGCGATCGGGATCGCGGCCACGTTGTAGCCGAACGCCCACACCAGGTTGGTGCGGATGGTCTTCTGCGTCGCTCCCGCGAGGCTCAGCGCCGCCGGCACCGCACGCAGGTCATCGCGCACCAGGATCACGTCGGCGGCGCCGATCGCGACGTCGGTGCCTGCACCGATGGCCAGGCTCAGATCCGCGGTCGCCAGGGCCGGACCGTCGTTGATGCCGTCGCCGACCATCGCCACCGAATGACCCTCGTCCTGCAGACGGCGGATCGTTTCCACCTTCTGGTCGGGCAGGACCTCGGCGATCACGTCGTCGACCTGCACCGCGTCGGCGACGGCACGGGCGGCACCCGCATTGTCTCCGGTCAGCAGGATTGTGCGGAGACCGGCGGCACGCAGCGCGGCGATGGCCGTGGGGGCGGACGCCTTGACGGTGTCGGCGACGCAGATCGCGGCGACCGGCTCGTCATCGACGACCACGTAGACGACGGTGGTGCCGGCCGCCTCGGCGTCGCGTCGGACGCGCGCGAGGTCGGCGGGGACGACGGTGTTCGCGGTGGCCCAGCGCGGCGATCCGACCCGCACCCGCCGGCCGTCGACGATGCCGAATACCCCGCGGCCGGGTTCGGCGTGGAAGTCGCTGACCGGGCGGCGGTCCGCCTCGGCGACGGCCGCGGCGATCGCCGCGCCGACGGCATGCTCGGAGGCGGATTCGACGGCGGCGGCCAGGGCGAGCACCTCGTCGGCATCGGCGTCGGCGACGGCGGTCACCGACTCCACCGACAGTGCGCCCTCGGTGACGGTGCCGGTCTTGTCGAAGACGACGGTGTCGATGAGCCGGGAAGTGTCCAGGGTCTGGTGGCCCTTGAGGAAGATGCCGAGCTGGGCGCCGCGGCCGGTCGCGACCATCACCGCGATCGGGGTGGCCAGGCCGAGTGCGCACGGGCAGGCGATGATCAGCACCGCCAGCGCCGCGGACACCGCGCGGTCGGCGGGTTGTCCGAGGAGCAGCCAGGTGGCCAGCGTGACCAGCGACAACACGACGACGATCGGGACGAAGACACCGGCGATGCGGTCGGCGAGCCGTTGTGCGCGGGCCTTACCGGACTGGGCCTCCTCGACCAGGCGCATCATGCCGGCGAACGCGGTGTCCGCACCGACCGCCGCGGCCTCGACGATGATCCGTCCGTTGAGGACCGTGGTGCCGCCGATCACCGGCTCGTCGACGGTGACCTCGACGGGCCGGGATTCGCCGGTCATGGCACTCATGTCGATGGCGGCGTGGCCCTCGATGACCAGGCCGTCGGTGCCGACCGTCTCCCCGGGACGCACGACGAAACGCTGCTGTTCCTTCAGCTCCTCGGCCGGGATCCGCATCTCGCGGCCGTCGGGCAGCAGGACGGCGACATCCTTGGCGCCGATCGCGGCCAGCGCGCGCAACGCACCGCCGGCCCGGGACCGGGCCCGCGCCTCGAAATACCGTCCGGCCAGCACCAGCACGGTGACGCCGGTGGCCACCTCGAGGTAGATCGAATCGCTACTCCAGATGGCATCCCACACGCCGGTGGTCGCCCGGGCGTCGGGGTCGGTGGTGAACATCGAGTACAACGACCAGCCGGTGGCGGCGAGCACACCGAGCGTCACCAGCGTCTCCATGGTCGCCGCGCCGGTGCGCAGATTCTTCGCGGCCACCTTGTAGAACGGCCACGCGCACCACGTCAGGATGGGTGCGGCCATCGCGATGAGCAGCCACTGCCAGCCGGGGAAGCGGGTCGTCGGCACCACCGCGAACACGATCGAGAGGTCGGCGAGCGGCACGAACAGCACCACCGCGACGGCGAGTCGGCGGAAGAGGCGGCGGGCCTCGGCGGCGTCGGTGTCGGGGATGGCGCGCGGGACGTCATCGCGGGGCGTCGCGCCGTAGCCGGCCTTGTTGACGACGTCGCACAGATCGTCGGTGGTGACCGTCGGTGCGGCATCGATGGTGGCGACCCGGGTGGCGTAGTTGACCGACGCCTTCACCCCGTCGACCTTGTTGAGTTTGCGTTCCACGCGGGCCGCACACGCCCCACACGTCATGCCGGTGAGATCGAGCTGGAGTCGCTGGGGCTCGGGCGGGCCGACGGATTCGGTATCCGAGCCGGTCACGGTCGTCACATCGGTGGTCACACGATCCTCTTGATTCCCGGCGCCGGGTCATCAGGGGCTGGTCACGCTGATGACGTCGGCGGCCGCATACGCACTCGTCCTCAGGATAGGTCGGATGTGCGGGGCCCAGAGTTCCCGGTGATCGTGGGTGATCTGGGTCACCGATGCGGATGTGGTCTGCCCACTCGACGGGAAAGGGTGCCCACTCGACGGGGAAGGGCTACACGCTGCGGCGATGAGCCGACGACGCGGCGACGAGGGATTCGCGGGCGCGGGCCACACGGGAACGTACGGTCCCGATCGGGCATCCGGTGACCTCGGCGACCTCCTGATACGACAGTCCGAGGATCTGAGTGAGCACCAGGGCTTCCCGACGTTCGGTCGGCAGATCCGCGAGCAGCATGTTGATCTCGACGAGATCTTCCCAGCGCACGTAGGACCGGCCCGCATGGGCGGCGTCGGCGGCCGAGACCCAGTCGACGTCGGCGTTCACCCGAGGTCGGGACTGGGCGCGGCGCACCTCGTCGGCGCAGACGCGTCGGGCGATCGACAGCAGCCAGGTCTTCGCGCTGGCCTCGGCCCGAAACCGCGGCAACGACCGCATGGCCCGCAGGAAGGTTTCCTGGGTCAGGTCGTCGGCGGTGCTCGCATGGCCGAGGTGGGCGATGAATCGCCACACATCGGTGTGGGTGGCCTCGATGAACGTCGTCAATGCGGCACGGTCGCCGGTGGCAGCCCGCAGCGCGGCACGGGTCAACGCAGCCTCGTGATCGGCTGGGTCGGTGTCGGCGGTGGACTCCATGACGGTGAGCCTATCGGGTCCGCGGCTGCGGCCACACGCTCAGGTGTGGTCGGGGGCGATCCCGAATCCCTCGAGCGTGCCGACGTAGCGTTTCGGTAGCGGCGGGGCGAACTCGCCGCTACTGGTCCCGGTGCGCAAGCCCATCGCGGCCATCGCCGCGAGCATGCCCACCCCCGCGGCGACGCCGTCGATGACCGGTGCGCCGATCTGCGCCGACATGCGTCGCGCGAGGTCGGCCATGCCGGCGCAGCCGAGGAGGATCGCGTCGGAACCGTCGGAGTGCAGGGCGTCGGCGCAGGCCTTGGCGAGGATATCGGCGGTGTCGGGGTTGGATTCGAGTTCCAGCACCGGGATGTCGCAGGCGTGAATACCGTTGCACTGCTTCGAGAAACCGTAGTGGGCGACGAGGTCCTCGGCCCGGCCGATGGTGCGTGAGAGCGTGGTGACCACCGAGAAGCCGCGACCGAGTGGGGCGGCGAGATGCATGCCCGCCTCGGCGATCCCGAGGACCGGCGCGTCCGCGAGTTCGCGGGCCGCGTCGAGTCCCGGATCGCCGAAGCAGGCCAGCAGGTAACCGTCGGCGTCGGGGTGCGCGGCGATCGCGTCGAGCACCCCGGGCACGGCGAGCGCCTCATCGTAATGACTTTCGATGGACGCCGGTCCCATCGCCGAGGTGACCGCGATGATCTCTGCATCGGCGCGCACGACGGATCGTGCGGCTGCCGCGATCACCGCGGTCATCTCGGCGGTGGTGTTCGGGTTGATGACAACCAGCTTCATGAGATGGCGCTCAGACCTTCGCCATTCCGTCGCCCGCCATTCCGTCGCCCTGGGCGTCGCCGGCGGTGACAACGGTGGGGGTCTTGGCGACGGTGGTGGTGCCGTCGGCGGCCACCGAGATGTCGGTCGTTGTGGCGGCGCTCAGGCCGCGGCCGTAGATGAACGACTTCGGTGCGTAGCGCATGCCGAGGTAGTAGAAGACCAGACCCGCCGCGGCGCCCATGAACCAGGTGAAGCTGGCCTGGTAGGCGGTGCCGAAGAGCACGAAGCAGATCGGGATGATCGAGGCCGCGATCACCGATGCCACCGCGACCGGATTCCAGCCGTTGCGGTAGAAGTAGGTGCCGGTGGGCTTGGTGGAGAACAGGTCGTCGACCACGATCTGCTTGCGCTTGATCAGGTAGAAGTCGGCGATGAGGATGCCGAACAGCGGACCGATCACGGCACCGAGGGTGTCCATCGTGTAGTGGATCGCGCTGGCGTTGTTGAACAGATTCCACGGGGTGATCAGCACCGAACCGACCGCGGCGATCATGCCGCCCATCCGCCAGGTGATCTTGGTGGGCGCCACATTCGAGAAGTCGAAGGCGGGGGAGACGAAGTTCGCGACGATGTTGATGCCGATGGTGGCGATCGCGAAGGTCAGCACGCCCAGCACGGCGGCGGTGGTGTTGTCGATCTGGTCGACGATGTGCACCGGGTCGGTGACGATGGCGCCGTCCTCGTCACGGCCGATGACCGTGGCGCCCGCCGAGACGGTGCACACCACCAGCAGCGAGAAGAACAGGAAGTTGACCGGCAGACCCCAGAAGTTGCCCTTCTTGACCTCGCCGAAAGTCTTTCCGTAGCGCGAGAAGTCACCGAAGTTGAGCATCGGACCGGAGAAGTAGGAGACCACCAGGGCGAAGGCGGAGATCATCGCGGTAACCGAGGCCCATCCGGTGGTGCCGGAACCTTCGGAGAGATCGAAGTGCACATTGGACCAGCCGGCCTCGACGATCAGGTATCCGGCCAGCAGGATCATCACGACATACACAGCGGGACCGCAGAAGTCGATGAACTTGCGGATGGTGTCCATGCCGTTCCAGAACACCAGTGCCTGCAGCACCCACATCAGCATGAAGCCGGCCCAGCCCAGCGGCGCCAGACCGAGGAAGGAGTGGATGTCCGGGTCGGCGTACTGCTCGAGTGACGGCCAGAACTTGATGGCGAGCAGGCCGAAGGCCACCGACGCCAGATATGTCTGAATTCCGTACCAGACCACCGCGATCACGCCGCGGATGATGGCCGGGATGTTGGCGCCCTTGATGCCGAAGGAAATGCGCGTGGTGACCGGGTAGGGGACGCCGGCCTGCTGCGACGGCCGGGCGACCAGGTTGCACAGCAGATTGACCGCGACGATGCCGACGATCAGCGCCACCAGCACCTGCCACGCGGCGATGCCGAGCGCGAACAGGCTTCCGGCGAAGACGTATCCGCCGACGCTGTGCACATCCGACATCCAGAAGGCGAAGATGTTGTACCACGTCCACGTCTGCCGCTTCAGTGGCGCAAGGTCTTCGTTGGTCAGTGACGGGTCGTACTCGGGTTTGATGACACTTTCGCCAGCGGCGCTGTGATGCGTCGCGGCCTGGGGTGACTCAGCGGACATGAGGGGTTCTCCAATCGAGGAATTCGATGAAGAACACGCTAAGAACGTTGTGTTACCTGGTGATTAATCGGCGGATATATTCTCGGGCGCGAAACCCGATGCGCGACTTTAACATCTCTTTACTAATGCTTGCCTGATGCTCGCGGTCCCGCGTTGACGGCGCTCTCCTCGAGGTTGACAGCGCTGTCGGCAGTGGAGCCGGTATCCGAAGTGATTGTTGCGTAGTCGAATCCAAGGTCGGCAGAGCGCTGTCAGTTAAGAACCGGGCGCTGTCAGTGAGCAGGAGAGCGCTGTCGGTGAGGAGTCGGGCGCCGTCAACGGTGCGGTGAGCGCTGTCAGTCGGGGCCGATCTCACGGCGGTCGGCCGTCTCCAGAATGGCCGCCTCGAGCCGGGAATGGTGAACGCGGGCGACCTGGAGAACCGCGGCGGTGTCACGGTCGGCGAATGCCACGAGCATCGCCTCGTGATCGGCGTTGAGCAGCGTCTGCGTCGACGCGCTGACGCTGCGCATGACCTGGAACGGTTCGGTGAGATTCCAGGTCGATTCGAACATCGACAGGAGTCGCGGCATCCCGCACGGGTCGGTGAGATGGGCGTGGAACTGCCGGGAGATGTCGTGGAAGGACTTGCCGTCGCCCCATTTGGTGGCGGTCAGCAACTGTTCGTGACAACCGCGGGCCGCGGCGATGTCGGCGTCGGTCACCCGCTCCACCGACTGCGCCAGTGCGGCCTGCTCGAGCACGCCACGCACGAAGTAGATCTCCTTGAGTTCCTCGGTGGACAGCTGGCTCACCCGGTAGCCGGAGTTGCGCTGGTGGACCACGAGACCCTCGCCGACAAGGGTTTTCAGTGCCTCGCGCACCGGGATGGGACTCACCCGGTACGCGTCGGCGACCTCGCCGGGCGGAATGGTGGTGCCCGGGGGTGCGCCGCCCGACAGGATCAGGCTGCGCAACTCCTCCTCGATGGTCGAATGATCGCTGCGGGAACGCACTTCGACAAGCCGGGAGACGAGTGGGTTGGGCCGGCGACGGTTCACGACGGTCCCCGTCCGAATCCGGATCCGGCGCCGTCCCAACCGAATCCGGCTGCCCGTGCATTCTGCAGCGACGCGGCGTGGGCTTCCCGGGCCGACGGGTGCCGTCGGATCCAGTCGGCGATCGCGTTGGTCATCCGCTGCTGATTGTCACGGATGACGATCTCGTGGCCCTCGTCGCCGAACATCAGCAGCTCGGCGGTCAGTCCGCGGGCACGCAACTCGTGCACGATCTGCTGGGACTCGCTGACCGGCACATTGGTGTCGTGGGCGCCGTGGATCACGAGCAGGGGAGCGCGGACCTCGTCGATGCGGTGGATCGGGGAGAGGTCACGCAGCAACTCCCGATCCGATTCGGGGTGACCGTATTTGGTGTAGGCGGCCACCGCGATCCACGGCTCGGTGTTGCGGAAGAAGGACTCAAGGTCACTCATCCCGCAGATCGCGATGCCGGCCGCGAACAGCTCCGGATGGAACGTCACACACGCCATGGTCAGATAGCCGCCGTAGGAGCGGCCCGACACGTACAATGCATCGGGGTCGGCAATGTTGTTGTCGGACAAGTACAGTGCGCAGTCGGCGGCGTCGTCGATGCCGGCGTAGCGGCCGTAGCGATCGTCGGCGTGGGAGAACAGTCGCCCATACCCGGACGAGCCGCGGACATTCGGGGCGAACACGCCGATGCCGGCATCGACGAGGGGGCCGAACAGGAAGTGATAGTCGGGCCGGGTCTGGGCCTCGGGGCCACCGTGGAAGTACAGCAGGTACGGCGTCGGCCCGGCATCGGGATCAGCGGCCGCGTCGATACGCGGCCGAAACAGCCAGCCGGACAACTCCATTCCGTCCCGGGCGGAGAAGGTGTGCAATTCCGGGCGCAGCGCATGCGACGGGCCGGTGCCGACGACGATGTCGTCGCGGACGGCGGTCACCTCGCGTGACGCGGTGTTGATGAGGTGCACCAGCGGTGAACGTTGCGGGCTCGACACCGTCAGGGCGATCAGGGTGCCGGCCGCCGAGATCGACAGCTGCGAGCCCACCTCCCCGGGCAGCGGGATCGGATCGTGCAGCGTCTGATCCGGCAGGGTCATGATCTGTAACTCGCTGCGGCCGTCCACATTCCACAGCATGGCGATGGTCGACTGATCGTGGCTGACCGCGAACCCGTCGAGACCGACGTCGACGCGCTGCGCCAGCACGCGTACCCGCGTGCCGTGGCAGCCGACCTCCACACCGAGCAGGCGGGGGAACTTGGCGTCGAAGTCGCTGCGCACCACCGCCTGTACCGAGTCCAGGTCGCGTTCGACGTCCTGCGGCGGTCGCACGAACACCAGCGACGGATGGTCGAAACCCTGGTCGAGGATGTATCCGTCGTCGGTCACCGAGCCCGGGTCGTTGGGCAACAGGGTGGTCATCTCGACCTCGGGATCGTCGCCGTAACCGAGTTGTACCCGTGCTGCGGAACGCCGGCGGGGTGAGGGGGTCGGCGAGATACCGTTTGCCGGTGCGTGATTCGGACCCGAGCGGTCGTGTGTCTCGGTTCGATCGCGACGCCGTAGGAGCAGCATGTCGTGATATCCGCGTGGTCCGACGCGCAGCAGTGTCGCGCCCTTCCATGAGTCGATGAGCGCGCCCCCGACGCGGACGTCGAGGGTCTGGGTGGTGCCGGTGCTCGGGTGGATCCGCAGGGAATGGGCGGTCCCGTCAGTGTCGGTGGCGGTGATCAGCACCCAATCGGTGTCCCAGCCGACGAGGGTGACGGTGCCGAAAGACCGTCCGCCGCCCGGTGAATACGGATCGCCGTCGGACCGGGTGGCGGCCACCCGGTGTGCGGTGTCGTCGTCGGGGTCGGTGGTGACCACCCAGACCTGATGGTGCTCACCGCCGCCCGGCGCCAACTCGACGGCCAGCCACTGGCCGTCGCTGGAGTGCACGAGTTTGCGGACCGGTCCGGTGGCCGGCACCCGCACCCAGCGCAGCTCGCCGACGCCTTCCGGGGTGAGGATACGTTGTGCGGCACGGGGATACCCGGTGCCGTCGTCGACGATGT
The DNA here is from genome assembly GCF_040049135.1 of Gordonia sp. VNK1. Classification (NCBI taxonomy): domain Bacteria; kingdom Bacillati; phylum Actinomycetota; class Actinomycetes; order Mycobacteriales; family Gordoniaceae; genus Gordonia; species Gordonia sp. VNK1. The sequence goes on from NZ_JBDZDJ010000011.1 coordinate 71,631, forward strand.
AGGCGAACGCCGATCCGTCCGGTGACACCGACGGCGCATAGGTGTGCCAGCCGGTCTCATCGAAACGCACCGAATGCGCGGGATCGGTGGGAGCGGCCTCGATCCCGAAGGGTTCGGCCGGATCCGGAACGGACGCGGTCACGGTGCGGTGATGTCTTCCATCGACTGCAGCCACATCTCCAGCATGGCGACCTGCCACAGTTCGTTGCCGTCGAGGGTGGTGCGAATCCCGTTGGGATCGGCGAAGAGTCGATCCAGCGCCGCCGGACGGTACAGACCGCGGTCCACCGCCGAGCGGGTCTTGAGGGCATCGGCCACCAGGTCGAAGACCGGGCCCTCCAGATGCCGGATACCGGGCACCGGGAAATATCCCTTGGTGCGGTCGATGACCGCCGACGGCAGCAGGGCGCGGCTGGCCTCCTTGAGCACACCCTTGCCGCCGTGCGCGAGCTTCATGTCCGGCGGGCAGGTGGCGGCCAACTCGACGAACTCGTGATCCAGGAACGGCACCCGCGCCTCCAGGCCCCAGGCCATCGTCATGGTGTCGACACGCTTGACCGGGTCGTCGACCAGCATGATCGTGGTGTCCAGGCGCAGGGCGGCGTCGACGGCGGTGTTGGCGCCGGGTGCGGACTGATGCGCGTAGGCGAACTCCCAGCTCGGGTCGTAGTCGGAGTCGCCGAAGAGGTAGTCATCGGAGAGGATCGCGGTGATGTCCTCGTGCGACCGGTCGAAGAAGTACTCGCGATACGCCTTGGTGGTCTCCTGCCGGGCGATACCCGCCAGCGGCGGATACCAGGAGTAGCCGCCGAGGATCTCGTCGGCACCCTGACCGGACTGCACCACCTTGATCGATTTGCTGACCTCCTGGGAGAGCAGATAGAAGGCCACGCAGTCGTGGCTGACCATCGGTTCGCTCATCGCGGCGATCGTGTCGGGCACCGCCGGCAGCAGGCGGTCGGTACCGATGTGGATCTTGTGATGATTGGTCGCGAAGGTATCGGCGATGAGATCGGAGTACGCATACTCGTCACCGGATTCACCTGCCGCGGAATCGAATCCGATGCTGAAAGTGGCGAGGTCGTGCTGGCCCTGCTCGGCCAGCAGGGCCACCACCAACGAGGAGTCGACGCCGCCGGACAGCAGCACGCCGACCGGCACGTCGGCGACCATCCGGCGCCGGACCGAGGTCCGCAGCGAATCCAGGATCTCGTGCTGCCACCGTTTCTCGTCCCAGTCCGCTCGATCGGGGTGCGGTTCGAACACCGGCTCCCAGTAGCGGCGTTCGGTGCTGCGGCCGTCGCGGGTGATGATGCGCACGGTGGCCGGCGGCAGTTTCCGGATGCCGTTGTACATGGTGTGCGGTGCCGGGACGACCGCGTGGAAGCTGAAGTAGTGGTGCAGCGCGACGCGGTCGATGGAGGTGTCGACGTCACCGGCACGCAGCAGGGCCTGCAACGACGACGCGAACCGCAGTCGTCCCGGCGCCTCGGCCAGATAGAGCGGTTTGATGCCGAGGCGGTCGCGGGCCAGGGTGGTGGTTCCGGTGTCGGTGTCGGTGATCGCGAAGGCGAACATGCCGATCAGGCGGTCGACGCACTCCGATCCCCACGCGTGGAACGCCTTGAGGATGACCTCGGAGTCGGCGTGGGAGAAGAAGCGATACCCCATGCCCTCGAGTTCGGTGCGCAGCTCCTGATAGTTGTAGATGCAGCCGTTGAACACCATCGCCAGACCGAGCTCCGGATCGACCATCGGCTGGCTGCCACGCTCGGACAGGTCGATGATCTTCAGGCGCCGATGGCCCAGCGCGACATTGCCTTTCAGGTACACGCCGGCGGCGTCGGGTCCACGCCGGATCATCGCGCCGGTCATGGCCTCCACGGCGGTGACGTCGGGTACCGACCCGTCGAAGCGGATCTCACCGCAGACTCCACACATGTGATCAGTCCTTCCGTCGGTGCTGCGAGGTCATCGTCCCAGCCTATGAGGTCGGGCGCGGTGCGTCAGTGCAAGACGTCGAGGTGGGCGGGTCGGTGCTGGTCAGCGCGGTGTCACCCACGTCGTGATGTCGGCGTGGACGACCTCGGTGCCGTGCGTGTCGAGGATGCGGATCGACACCACCACCTCGGTGCCCTCGGTGATGGACTCGACGTCGAGCGGAGCGGTCAACGTCGCCTCCGCCGTCAACCGGGTGGTGGCCTTCGCCAGATACTGCGTCGACATCGCCTTGGGCAGCCACCGGTGGCTGGTCGGCAGGGTCGCCTCCATCAACATGCCCATCGCGGTCTCGGCGAGGTTGCAGGCGGCGATCGCGTGGAAGGTGCCGATGTGATTGTGGACGCCGAACCATTTGGGCGCGATGACGCGACAGAACCCCGGGCGCATGTCGTCGACGAGGGGCAGCACGGTGCCGAAGTAGGGGACGCGGGCGACCATCCCGACCGAGAACAAGACGTGTCCGAGGAGGTTGTCGGGCAGGCGGCGACGCAGTGCGTACGTGGCGCTGACGGGTGTGGAGTCGACCATGGCGACAACCTTACCGGCCGGTCAGTTGACTGATGGTCCCGGCGTCGCGGCTGTACGTCGGCTGGTAGATGCCCATCGACAAAGACGGCAAAACGGGCAAACAGTACGCCCGCGCACAGGGTTTTCGCAGCGGTCATCCATGTAATCATCACGAAATCGCTTGTAGCGTAACCACTTAGAAGCGGTGCTCCCGTCGCCGCCGCTCATTCGAAAGGATCTGAGGAATATGTCGACTCTCACTCTCAAGCGCACGGCCGCCGGGGTTCTCGCCGCCGGAGCCATCGTGACCGGAGTCGGCGCGGGCGCCGGCCTGGCCGACGCCGCGCCGACGCAGCAGCAGGGAACCCACCAGAGCCGGCCGCAGCAACAGCAACAGCAGCAGCCGCAACAACAACAGCCTCAGCGTCAGCAGCAGCCCCGCCGCCAGCAGACCCCGCAGCCGGCGCCGCGCCAGTCGACCCCGCACGGTTTCTGGTTCTTCGGATTCTGGATTCCGCTGCCCTGATCGGCTTGAGCGGGCGACCATGGATCCATGTCGCCCGCAGAGCCGCCCACGGCTCCGGAGGGCTCGTCGGCCCCGGAGAGCTCCCCGGCCCCGAGCTCCCAGACGTCGGGATCGCCGGGACGCCGTCGTGTTCCGTCGATCTGGTACACGGCGTCGATCCCGGTGATCGTCGGACTCATCATCTTCTTCATCCCCGCCCCCGACGGCGTCGACGCGAGCGGCATGCGGATGCTGGGCATCTTCGTCGCCACCATCCTCGGCCTGATCCTGCAGCCGTTGCCCACCGGTTCGGTGGCGCTGGTGGGATTGGCCGTCGCGATGATCACCAAGACGATGTCGGCCGCCGACGCCCTCGCCGGCTTCTCCAACACCACCATCTGGCTGATCGTGGCGTCGTTCTTCATCGCCGAGGGATTCATTGTCACCGGCCTCGGTAAGCGGATCGCGCTGCTCTTCGTCCGGGCGATCGGCAGGTCGAGTCTCGGACTGGCCTACGGCATGGCGGTCACCGATCTCATCCTGGCGCCGGCGACACCGTCGAACACCGCACGAGCCGGCGGCGTGGTGTACCCGATCGTCCGGTCACTGGCCATCCTGGAGGATTCGACCCCCGAATCCGATGCCTCGCGGCGCAAGCTGGGCGCCTACCTGCTGCTGACCGCGCTGCAGGTCAACGTGATCACCTCGGCGATGTTCGTCACCGCGATGGCCGGCAACCCGCTCGCCGTCGACGCCGCCAAGGACAAGGGCATCGAGATCAGCTGGGGGCAGTGGGCACTCGCCGCGCTCGTCCCGGGTCTGGTGAGCCTGATCGTGGTGCCGTGGGTGATGAGCAAGATCTACGCGCCGACGCGGACGAAGACCCCGGAGGCCCCGGAGCTCGCGCGGAAGCAACTGCGTGAGCAGGGCGCGATGACGGTGCACGAATGGATCATGGGCGCCACCTTCGTGCTCCTGCTCGTGCTGTGGTGCCTCGGCGATCAGCTCGACGTGGACGCGACGACGACCGCCTTCGTCGGCATCGCCATCCTGCTCGTCACCGGGGTGCTCACCTGGAAGAATCTGGTGACCGACACCGGGGCATGGCAGACGCTGATCTTCTTCGGTGTGCTCGTCGCCATGGCCGACGAACTACGCAAGCTCAAGGTGATCGACTGGGTCGGCGGCAAGGTGGCCGACAGCGTCGGCGGGCTGCCCTGGTTGGCGGCCTTCGCGGTGCTCACCCTCGTCTACTTCTACGTCCACTACCTGTTCGCCTCCAACACCGCACAGATCGTGGCCATGTACGCGGTGTTCCTGGGTGCGGCCATCACCGCCGGTGTGCCACCGTTGTTCGCGGCGTTGGTGTTCGGCTTCATCGGCAACCTGTTCGGCGGTCTCGCGCACTACTCCTCCGGGCCGGCGGGAGTGATGTACGGATCGGGCTACATCAAGACCACCGAATGGTTCCGTGTCGGATTCCTGATGTCGATCGTGATCATCGTCGTCTGGACCGCGGTCGGTGCGCCGTGGATGAAACTCATCGGCGTGTGGTGAGGGACTCGGCGAGCACCGTGGCGGTCAGCGGTAGTGGTCAGTCGGCCTTGTGCCGGAACGAGAAACGCAGAGCCTCACGGTTGACGCCGGCCACCGCGTCGAGCGGGATACCGGCCGGGCACACCGTCGCGCATTCGCCGTAGGTGGAGCACGGACCGAAGTCGGCCTCCATCTGGCCGGTGATCGCCCGGGCCCGCCTGCCGCGTTCGCGTTTGCCGTAGGTGAGGGCGGCAAGGTGCAGGAGTTTGGCGCCGGTGAACAGATGCGCGGCGCCGTTCGGGCAAGCCGCCACGCACGCGCCGCATCCGATGCACGCCGCATAATCCAGTGCGGTCTCACTGGTGTCGTGATCGACGAGGTGGTCATCGGCGTCGGTGGCCTGCCCGGCGTTGACGGCGACGTGGCCACCGGCCTCGATCACCCGGTCCAGCGCCGAGCGATCCACCACCAGATCGCGGATGACCGGAAAAGACTTGGCGCGCAACGGTTCCAGCTTGAGGTGGGTGATGTCACCGAAATGCCGCAGATGCTGACGGCACGACGGCGTGTTCGGGGTCGGGCCGTGTGGGCGGTCGTTGACCATCATCCCGCACGACCCGCAGACACCCTCCCGGCAGTCGGAGTCGAAGGCGATGGGTTCCCGGCCGTCGGCGACGAGGTGATCGTTGAGCCGGTCGAGGACGTCGAGCAGTGACATCTCCGGGGTGGCGTCGTCGAGGGTGTAGGTCTCAAACGTGCCGGGGGCATCCGCGTCGGGCTGGCGCCAGGCCTCGATGGTGATTTTCATCTGCGAGCCCACCTCACTTGTAATTGCGGGTCTGGAGTGGAACCGCGCTGTACGACAACGGTTCGGAATGGCGGATGTGTGCCCCCTCCGGGGTGGTCTCCCACGCGGAGGCGAAGCAGAAGTTCTCGTCGTCGCGCATCGCCTCACCGCCGGGCGTCTGGTGATCGACGCGGAAGTGGGCGCCGGCGGATTCGGCGCGGTCGAGGGCGTCGACGCACATCACCTCGGCGAGTTCGAGGAAGTCGGCGACCCGTCCGGCGCGTTCGAGTTCCTGATTGAACGCCCGCCCCGAACCGACCACCCGCACGTCGGACCAGAACTCCTCGCGCAGCGCGCGGATGTCACCGATCGCGGTGACCAGGCCGTCGACGCTGCGGGCGACGCCGCAGCCGCGGTACAGGATCTCGCCGAGCCGGCGGTGGAAGCGGTCCGGGCCGGTGGTCCCGTCGACGGCGATGAGTCGGGAGATGCGGTCGCGCACCGCCTCGGCGGTCTCGAGCACCGCGTCATGACCGAGATCGAGGGGCTCCTCGCCCAGCAGCGGCGCGAGGTAGTTCGGGACCGAGTACGGCAGGGTGAACCACCCATCGACGCAGGCCGACAGCAACGAGTTGGCGCCGAGCCGGTTGGCCCCGTGGTAGCCCCAGCCGACCTCGCCGCCGACGAACAGTCCGGGGATCGAGGTCATCTGATCGAAGTCCGACCACAGCCCGCCCATGGTGAAGTGTGCGGCGGGGGCGATCCGCATCGGCACCTCGTAGGGGTCCTCGCCGGTGGCGTCGCGATACATCGTGAACAGGTTGCCGTAGCGTTCGGCGATCGTCGGTTTGCCCAGTCGTGCCAGGGCGTCGGCGAAGTCGAGGTAGACGCTGTTGTGCAGGGGGCCGACGCCGTGGCCGGATTCGATCTGCTCGCGCGCGGCGCGCGAGGCCACATCACGCGGGGTGAGGTTGCCGTAGGTCGGGTACTTGCGTTCGAGGTAGTAGTCGCGTTCGGCCTCGGGGATGTCGCCCGGCGGGCGGTCGTCGCCGGGCTTCTTCGGCACCCAGATCCGGCCGTCGTTGCGCAGCGACTCACTCATCAGGGTGGTCTTGGTCTGCCAGGGTGCGCTGACCGGCAGGGCCGTGGGGTGGAACTGGATGAACGACGGTGAGGCCAGCAGCGCGCCGCGGCGGTGCGCGCGCCACGACGCCGTCGCATTGCAGTTGCGGGCGAGGGTCGACTGGAAATAGACGGTGCCGTAGCCGCCGGTGGCCAGGACCACCGCGTGGGCGGTTTCCGCGCCGATCTCCCCGGTCACCAGGTCGCGGGTGATGATGCCCTGGGCACGGCCGTCGACGACGATCAGGTCGAGCATCTCCTGGCGGGTGTGCAAGGTGACCGATCCGGCGCCCACCTGCCGCAGCAGTGCCTGTGATGCGGCCACCTGCAACTGCTGCCCGGTCTGGCCGCGGGTGTAGTAGGTGCGCGAGACCTGCACGCCACCGAAGCTGCGGGTGGCCAGCGCGCCCCCGTACTCGCGGGCGAAGGGCGCACCGATGGCGTTGAGGTGATCGATGACGCGCACCGATTCCTCGGCGAGCCGGAAGGCGTCGGCCTCGCGGCCGCGGAAGTCGCCGCCCTTGACGGTGTCGACGACGAAGCGGTGGATCGAGTCGTTGTCGACCTTGCGGGCGCGGGCGGCGTTGATGCCGCCCTGCGCGGCGACGCTGTGGGCGCGGCGCGGCGCGTCGTGGAAGGTGAACGAGGAGACGTGGTAGCCGAGTTCGCCGAGTGCGGCGGCGCAGCCGGAACCGGCCAGTCCGGTGCCGACGACGATCACCCGGAACTTGCGCCGGTTCAGCGGACCGACGACGCGGTAGGCGTCTCGTCGGCGCTGCCAGGCGGTGGCCGGGTCGCCGTCGGGTGCGCCGGAACCCAGCTCGCCGCCGAGAGTGCGCAACGCGTCGAGGTCAAGAGCGGGTGCAGCAGGTGCGGCATGGGTCATGTCAGTTCACCACTCCGGTCAGGACGGCCAGCGGGATCGTGATGTTGCCGAGCATGACGGCCGCGGCGATCAACGCGCCCACCACCGCCCAGATCTGGCGTAGCCGTTTGCCGGTGCCGCCGAGATCGTTGATCACGCTCCACAGGCCGTGCAGCAGATGCAGTCCCAGGAGCACCATCACCAGGATGTAGAACAGCGCCATCGGCCAGCGGTGGAAACTGTAGATGACGTTGTTGTAGGCGTAGGAGCGGTCGCGGGTGGCGGCCTCGTATCCGTCGGAGGCGACCGGCGTGGTGCCCGTCGTCAGATCCAGGATGTGGATGACGATGAAGACCAGCAGCACGATCCCGGTGTACGGCATGATCGTCGCCGGAATCCGTTTCCAGCTCATACCCTTTCGGCGGAATCGGCCCTTGGCCTTGTGAGAGCGGCCGATCAGCATGAACGACGCACCCACGTGTGCGATCAGGCAGGCCAGCAGTACCGCACGGAAGATCCACAGCGCGCCCTCGTAGGGGAGCAGTGGCTCGAGCAGGGTGCGCAGCCAGTGCGCGTAGTCGTCGAAGTGCTGCGCACCGGTGTAGATCTTCAGGTTGCCGATCATGTGGACCAGCACGAACAGTGCGAAGACCGTGCCGGTCAGGGCCATCGTCACTTTGAGGGTGACATTCGACGGCCGGGGTCGAGGTGCGCTCGGCATCGGGGTGACCGCGCGTGGGCTGGACACGGCGGGCATGCCGGCGCCGGACTGCGGTGTGCCGGACTGCGGTGGGATGAGCGTGCTCATGTCAGGCCTTCCCAGTCGGCTCGGGGCTGGTGAGCCGGGTGACGGGTCCCTTACCGTGCAACGGTAGGTGGATCGGGGCCGGGTTGCCGGGCGAATCGCCGCTTCGCTCAGCCTCGCCTGCACGCGCGCCCGCGTGAGACCGTCCGGCGGGGGGAGCCATCGCCCGAGCTCAGACCCGGATTTGAATCCCGACCCGCATGTGGTGCATACTTGTCGGGTTGCCTGACGGCGGACGCAGGGATTTCTTGCGGCCTTCTGCACCTCGGTGTGCCGGCGGGTGAATGACTCCCAGGCCCGGACAACGGGGACTGGGCGTGTAACGCGTGCTCCGAATTCGGTTCACGGCCACGACACGCCCGACCGCGGGTGCCGGAGCAACCAGGCTCGTCCCAGTGACGAGTCAACGTACAACGACAGATGAACAGCGTCGATCCCCGACTCTCACGCGAGGATCTCTGTGCCCATCGGCGATGTGTGTCGCCGCCTGAGCACGCGGTGTTTGTCTGTCGAGAACAACTGACGGAAGAGGACACAGCGTGGCGGGACAGAAGATCCGCATCAGGCTCAAGGCCTACGACCACGAGGCGATCGACGCTTCGGCGCGCAAGATCGTGGAGACCGTGACCCGTACGGGTGCACGTGTCGTCGGCCCGGTGCCGTTGCCCACCGAGAAGAACGTGTACTGCGTCATCCGTTCGCCGCACAAGTACAAGGACAGCCGCGAACACTTCGAGATGCGTACCCACAAGCGACTCATCGACATCCTCGACCCGACGCCGAAGACGGTCGACGCGCTGATGCGCATCGACCTGCCGGCCAGCGTCGACGTCAACATCCAGTAGGCGGGGGGCGAAGAGAATCATGAGCAATCAATCTGCGACCAAGGGCATTTTGGGCACCAAGCTCGGCATGACCCAGGTCTTCGACGAAAACAACCGTGTCGTTCCGGTCACCGTCATCGCGGCGGGCCCGAACGTCATCACCCAGCTGCGTACCGCGGACCGTGACGGCTACACCGCCGTCCAGCTCGCCTACGGCGCCATCGATCCCCGCAAGGTCAACAAGCCGGTCGCCGGTCAGTATGCGAAGGCCGGGGTCACCCCGCGCCGTCACCTGGCCGAGATCCGTGTTGCCGACGTCAGCGAACTCGAGATCGGTCAGGAACTGACCGCCGAGATCTTCGCCGATGGTGCGCTGGTGGATGTCACCGGCACCTCCAAGGGCAAGGGCTTCGCCGGCGCCATGAAGCGTCACGGCTTCTCCGGTCTGGGTGCCAGCCACGGCGCTCACCGCGTGCACCGCGCACCGGGCTCGATCGGTGGCTGTGCCACCCCGGGCCGCGTGTTCAAGGGCATGCGGATGGCCGGACGCATGGGTAACGACAAGGTGACCACGCAGAACCTCACCGTCCACAAGGTGGACGCCGAGGCCGGCCTGCTGCTGATCAAGGGAGCGATCCCGGGTCGCAAGGGCGGCGTCGTGGTGGTTCGCGATGCAGTGAAGGGTGGTTCCAAGTGAGCACCGCAACCAAGCTGACGCTCGACGTCAAGGCGGCCGACGGTTCGACCAACGGCACCGTCGACCTGCCCGCCGAGCTGTTCGACGCACCGGCCAACATCTCGTTGCTGCACCAGGTCGTGGTGGCCCAGCAGGCCGCCGCGCGTCAGGGCACGCACGCCACCAAGACCCGCGGCGACGTCCGCGGTGGTGGGGCCAAGCCGTACCGGCAGAAGGGCACCGGTCGCGCCCGTCAGGGTTCGACCCGCGCACCGCAGTTCGCCGGCGGTGGCACCGTGCACGGTCCGCAGCCGCGTGACTACAGCCAGCGCACCCCCAAGAAGATGAAGGCGGCCGCCCTGCGCGGCGCGCTGAGCGATCGTGCTCGCAACGAGCGCATCCACGTGATCACCGAACTGGTTGCCGGTCAGGTCCCTTCGACCAAGACCGCCCGCCAGTTCCTGGAGAGCCTGACCGACCGTCGCAAGTTCCTGGTCGTGCTGGGCCGCGAGGATCTGACCGCGTGGAAGAGCGTGGCGAACCTGGGCAACGTGCTGCCGATCGCCGCCGATCAGCTCAACACCTACGACGTCCTCGACGCCGACGATGTGGTGTTCAGCGTGGAGACGCTCAACGCGTTCATCGCCGCAAACACCAAGACCAACGCAGAGGAGGCGTGAGCATGGCTACCCAGGCCAACCCGCGCGACATCATCCTGGCGCCGGTGATCTCGGAGAAGTCCTACGGGCTCATGGAGGAGAACGTGTACACCTTCCTGGTGCACCCGGACTCCAACAAGACGCAGATCAAGATCGCCATCGAGGCGATCTTCGACGTGAGTGTCGACAGCGTCAACACCGCGAACCGGCAGGGCAAGCGTAAGCGGACCCGCTACGGCTTCGGCCAGCGCCGCTCGACCAAGCGTGCCTTCGTGACGCTGACGGCCGACAGCAAGCCCATCGAGATCTTCGGAGGCTCGGTCAGCTGACCGGGACTCTTGGAATAGAGGGACTTTCACATGGCTATTCGTAAGTACAAGCCGACGACCCCGGGTCGCCGCGGATCGAGTGGCTCGGATTTCGCCGAGATCACCCGCGACCACCCGGAGAAGTCGCTGGTGCGTCCGCTGCACGGCCGCGGTGGCCGTAACGCGCACGGTCGCATCACCACCCGTCACAAGGGCGGCGGTCACAAGCGCGCCTACCGTCTGATCGACTTCCGTCGCAACGACAAGGACGGCGTCAACGCCAAGGTCGCACACATCGAGTACGACCCCAACCGCACCGCGCGGATCGCGTTGCTGCACTACGTCGATGGCGAGAAGCGCTACATCATCGCGCCCAAGGGTCTGTCCCAGGGCGACGTGGTGGAGAGCGGTCCGACCGCCGACATCAAGCCCGGCAACAACCTGCCCCTGCGCAACATCCCGACCGGTACCCAGGTGCACGCCGTGGAGCTGCGTCCGGGTGGCGGCGCCAAGATGGCCCGCAGCGCCGGTGCGTCGATCCAGTTGCTCGGCAAGGAAGGCGCCTACGCCACCCTGCGTATGCCCTCCGGTGAGATCCGTCGCGTCGACGTGCGCTGCCGCGCCACCGTCGGCGAGGTGGGCAACGCCGAGCAGAGCAACATCAACTGGGGCAAGGCGGGCCGTATGCGCTGGAAGGGCAAGCGCCCGACCGTCCGCGGTGTCGTGATGAACCCGGTCGACCACCCGCACGGTGGCGGCGAGGGCAAGACCTCCGGTGGTCGCCACCCGGTCAGCCCGTGGGGTCAGCCGGAAGGCCGTACCCGTAAGAACAAGGCCAGCGACAAGCTCATCGTCCGTCGCCGGCGCACCGGTAAGAACAAGCGATAAGAAACAGGAGGAGGTAGAAGAATGCCACGCAGCCTCAAGAAGGGCCCGTTCGTCGACGACCACCTTCTGAAGAAGGTCGATGTTCAGAACGAGAAGGGCACCAAGCAGGTCATCAAGACCTGGTCGCGTCGTTCGACCATCATCCCGGACTTCATCGGTCACACCTTCGCCGTCCACGACGGTCGCAAGCACGTGCCGGTGTTCATCTCGGACAACATGGTCGGGCACAAGCTGGGTGAGTTCGCGCCCACCCGCACCTTCAAGGGTCACATCAAGGATGACCGGAAAGCGAAGCGCCGGTAATGACCACTCAGACCGATAACCCCACGGCACAGGCGACCGCGAAGTTCGTTCGCGTGACGCCGATGAAAGCGCGTCGCGTGATCGACCTGATCCGCGGCAAGAACGTCGACGAGGCACTCGACATCCTGCGGTTCGCCCCGCAGTCGGCTTCCGAGCCGGTGTACAAGGTCCTCGCCAGCGCCGTCGCCAACGCGGAGAACAACCAGGATCTGGATCGCCGGAGCCTGGTCGTCGCCACCGCGTTCGCCGACGAAGGCCCCACGATGAAGCGGTTCCAGCCGCGTGCGCAGGGTCGTGCGTTCCGTATCCGCAAGCGCACCAGCCACATCACCGTGGTCGTGGAGAGCTTGCCGGAGAAGGCCGGAGCGTCGCGCGGCCGTTCGCGTCAGCCGAAGAAGAAGGGAGCCTAGTAGTGGGCCAGAAAATCAACCCGCACGGCTTCCGTCTGGGCATCACCACCGACTGGAACAGCCGTTGGTATGCCGACAAGCAGTACGCGGACTACGTGAAAGAGGATGTCGCCATCCGCAAGCTCCTCTCGCAGGGGCTGGAGCGGGCCGGCATCGCCAAGGTGGAGATCGAGCGCACCCGTGACCGGGTCCGCGTCGACATCCACACCGCCCGCCCGGGCATCGTCATCGGTCGCCGCGGCGCCGAGGCCGATCGCATCCGCGGCGAGCTGGAGAAGCTGACCGGCAAGCAGGTGCAGCTGAACATCCTCGAGGTGAAGAACCCTGAGTCCGAGGCCCAGCTGGTGGCCCAGGGTGTCGCCGAGCAGCTGAGCAACCGTGTGGCGTTCCGCCGCGCGATGCGCAAGGCGATCCAGTCGGCGATGCGTCAGCCGAACGTCAAGGGCATCCGGGTGCAGTGCTCGGGTCGCCTGGGCGGCGCAGAGATGAGCCGTAGCGAGTTCTACCGCGAAGGTCGTGTGCCGCTGCACACCCTGCGCGCTGACATCGACTACGGCCTGCACGAGGCCAAGACCACCTTCGGCCGGATCGGCGTGAAGGTGTGGATCTACAAGGGCGACATCGTCGGTGGACGTCGCGAGCTGTCCGCAGCCGCACCGGCCGCCGAGGACCGTCGTCCGCGCCGCCCCAGTCGTCCCCGCCGCAGCGGTGCCTCGGGCACCACCGCCACGAGCACCGACGCAGGTCGCGCTGCCGAGGCACCTGCGGAGGCAACGGCCGGTGCCGGCGCCGAGAAGCAGGAGGGCTAGGCAATGTTGATCCCACGTCGGGTCAAGCACCGCAAGCAGCACCACCCGAGCCTGAAGGGTCAGGCCAAGGGCGGCACCAAGGTGACGTTCGGTGATTTCGGCATCCAGGCCATGGAGAGCGCCTACATCACCAACCGTCAGATCGAGTCCGCTCGTATCGCCATCAACCGGCACATCAAGCGTGGCGGCAAGGTCTGGATCAACATCTTCCCGGACCGTCCGCTCACCAAGAAGCCGGCCGAAACCCGCATGGGTTCGGGTAAGGGTTCGCCCGAATGGTGGGTCGCCCCGGTCAAGCCGGGTCGCGTGCTGTTCGAGATGACCTACCCGGACGAGCAGACCGCTCGCGAGGCACTGCGCCGCGCGCAGCACAAGCTGCCGATCAAGACCCGAATCGTGACCAGAGAGGAGAAGTTCTGATGGGACTCGGAGTTGCCGCAGCCGAGCTGCGTGACCTCAGTGACACCGATCTGGTCGACCGCTTGAAAGAGTCGAAGGAAGAGCTCTTCAACCTTCGGTTCCAGATGGCCACCGGTCAGCTCGACAACAACCGTCGCCTGCGTACCGTGCGTCGCGAGATCGCGCGCATCTACACGGTGATGCGTGAGCGCGAGCTGGGACTGGCGTCGGGACCGGAAGGCGATGACGCATGAGTGAGGACCAGAAGGTGACCGAAACCAACGAGACGACCCGGGCGCGCCGCAAGGAGCGCATCGGTTACGTCGTCAGCGACAAGATGCAGAAGACCATCGTGGTCGAGCTGGAAGATCGTACGCGGCATCCGCTGTACGGAAAGATCATCCGGACCACCAAGAAGGTCAAGGCCCACGACGAGAAGGGCGATGCCGGCATCGGCGACCGCGTGCGGATCATGGAGACCCGCCCGCTGTCGGCGACCAAGCACTGGCGTCTCGTCGAGGTGATGGAGAAGGCCAAGTAAGGCTTCTCCCAACGAGATTCATATCGAAGCGACCCGCTTCCGGCATTGTCCGGACGCGGGTCGCTTTGTTGCCGGCGACGAGGGTTCCGCGGAACGCTCCAATCGCCGCAGCGCTCACCGCAGACAGAGATCCATCCGCTGTCGGCGACCAAACGGTGCCTTGATCCGCGCATGACGGATGCGACCGTGCCCGTGCTGTGCCTGCCGGTACTGGTGTGGGCGGCTGTTGACGTGGCCCGATGTGACCGGGCCACTGCAGTTCGTGGTCGCGGGCTGCGCGCTGGGCAACCCGCACTGGCACATTCTGCCGATCAACGTAGATACGTCCGTGGTGCGGGCCGAGGGCATCACGCTGCGTGAGGCCGTGCAGGAACCGCTGCTCGGTGTCGGGAGCGGCATCGTGTGTTCGGTGCCACCCTGATCCCGATCGTCCCTCCCGTCATCGAGATCGGCGACATCGGCTGAGGGCGGCCTATGCGGCGCCGGCGCTCACCGTCCTCCGGATGCTCCCGGCGGCGCTCGCGCTGCTCGGCACTCGACTTTCGATGCGCGACGTGGCGCTCCTCCGCGCCGCATGACCGATCGCGCGCACGGGATTTGTGACGTCCCCGCATCAGATCGTGCCGAATCCGCCGAGGACGCAACCGCCTCGCCTGCGGTTCGTGATCAACGGGATTGACTTGTCCGGTGAGCGCTGACGCCGAGTTGAGTTCCCTGGCCGCCTCCGCGGATCGGTTGCGTGCGCTGGCCGCCGCATCCGAGTGGGGTGAGCGGTCGATCGCGCCGCTGGCCGAGGCGGCCGAGGAGATGATCACGGCCGCGAAGGCCGACGCCAACGGCGTCGGAGCGGCCGGCGCATCCGGGTACTGGGCCGGGCGGGCCCGTCGGCTCCTCGATGACGAGACGCCTCCGCCGGCCGCGTCGTCGGGTCCCACGGCCGCCGCGGACACCGTGATCGCCGTATCCGTCGCGCAGGCCGCACTGGCTCAGGCGGCACTCGTGGCGGCACACTCAACTCGGTCGGGCGACACCGACGAGGACGAGGGTCGTGAACTGATCGGCGGAATGCGTGACGCGTCGTCGCAGGTGCGGCGGCAGACGATCGGCGAACTCGGTCACGTGTTCGCCGACCGTCCGCACAAGATCTTGATCCGCCTCGCGATCACCCTGGGCGTGTCCATCGCGATCGTGGTGATCTATCGGGTCACCGGGCTCAGCGAGAAATACGACTCCTACAGCGCGTTGGCGTTGTTCCTGCTGTCGGCGGTCGTCGGCAGCAGCGTCTGCACCAATGCGCTGTGCGTCGACTCTCTCCGGGTGCGCGACGAGATCGAGGGCGGAGATCCGTTGTGGCGCATTCTGATCGGTAAGAATCTCGCCATGCTGGCGGTCACGCTGATCGCCGGTTCGATCGTCATCGGGGTGCTGTACCGGGTGGACGACGACGCCGGGGTGGGATCGATGTTCGATCAGCTGCTGACGATGACCTTCATCTGGCTGGGCGTCGGCAATGTGCTGTCGGTGGTGTATCCGCTGCGCGCCGAACCGCTGACGGCGCGGATCAAGGACGACACCTGGAAGGCCTACCTGCAGGGATTCGCGGTGTCCTATGTCGTGGGTCTCGCGGTGAACCTGATGATCTACTGGCGTCTGTGGGCCAAGGACGCGGCCTCGGACAACCTGGCCGGTGGGCAATGGGGCGCCTTGGCTGCCGTGCTGGCCAGTTCGGTCGGGGTGTGGGTGCTGCTGAGCGTGCTCGCCGTGGTGTGCGCGGAGTATCCGCCGATCCGTCGGGCGTTGTCGCGGGAGATGGCGGGACGGGGGTGATGACGCGGAATTGGGCTCACACGGTGTCGGCGATGGCCGCGATCACGATGGCGATGTTCCAGAGCAGGCCGATGCCACCGAGTACCACGCCGGAGATCGCCACCCCACGAAACCGTGCCGACGGCGGAAGGTCCGGTCGGGCATTGGACATGCCGATGCTCTTGAGACCCAGGTAGATCGCGAGGCCGGCCGTCACGAATCCCGGGACGATCAGGCACACCGCGAAAAACGACACCAGACCACACACCAGCGCCCAGGTGGCGTAGTTCTTGATCTTGGGATCGGCCGGTGCGAATCCGGCGATGCCGGGCGCGGACGGATAGCCGGGAGGATAGGGGGCCGCCGCCGGGTGCGGAACGACATTCGGCGTCGCCGAGTAGGGCGCGGGTGTCACACCGGGCGACACCGGCGGCAGCGGGGAGTGTTCGGGCTGCTGTGGTGGCGCGTAGCCGGTGTGTGCGCCCGACGATGTGGACTGCGAACCGGGGTTCTTGGCGAGATTCGGGGCGGCTTGCGCGCCCGGAGCCGGGGCAGGCGGCGTGTATGCGGGCGGTGCCACGGTGGGCGGCGCCGCGTTCGCCGCCAGCGCGGCACGTAGATCGGCGGCGAAGTCCGAGCACGACGCGTAACGCCGGTCGGGCTGCTTGTCCATCGCACGTGCGAGTACCTGATCGACGCGGGACGGCAGGTCGGGGCGTCGGGCGGTGACCGGCGGAGGTGGCGTCGACAACTGCGACCGGATCAGGGCGGGTGCACTGCTGCTCTCGAAAGGTGTTGCACCACTGAGGAGTTGGTAGGTGGTGCAGGCGAGGGAGTACTGATCGGCGCGGCCGTCGAGGGTGTCGCCGGCGAGTTGTTCGGGAGACGAGTAGGCGAACGAGCCGACCGTGAGGTCGGTGGCGGTCAACCGGGCGTTGTCGAAGATCGGGCGGGCGATGCCGAAGTCGGCGAGCAGGACGCGGCGTCGTCGCGACGGCCCCGACGGATCGCTGAGCAGGATGTTGGCGGGTTTGACGTCGCGGTGCAGCAGATTGCGTGCGTGGGCGTGGTCGAGGGCGTCGGCCACCGCCTCGGTGATCTGCTCGACATCGGCGACGGCCAGGCCCCGCGGATGGGGGGCGAGCAGTTCGGCGGCATCGGTGCCCTCGATGTAGCGCATGGTGATCCACAGCTGGCCGTCGAACTCGCCGCGATCGTAGACGTCGACGATGTTGGGGTGATCGAGCGAGGCCGCGAGATCGGCCTCGCGGGTGAAGCGGCGGCGGAACGACTCGTCGGCCGAGAGGTCCGCCGGGAGAACCTTCAGCGCGTCGCTGCGCGGTAGTCGCGGATGCTGCACGAGGTACACCTCACCCATGCCGCCCGCACCCAGCTTCCGGACGACCCGGTACCCGGCGAATTCCTGTCCCACGACCAAAGCCACGGCGCCAGTCTAGCGAGGTCGACCGACAGTCCGGACGAACCCGACATCCGTGCAGGCCGGCCCGAAACGCGACTCGGCCCGTCCGACGCGAGCGTCGGACGGGCCGGTGATCGGTTGCGGTGCCACGCCCGGAGAGGTGGCCGGCGGGTCTTCCCAACCGTCGCGGTGAGCGGTCGTCCACCCCCGCCCACAGACCCACTGTAAGTCACCGGTGAGTCCGACGACAGGGACTTTGGACCCGATTTGATCAGTTGATCTGAGTCTGGAGCCAGGCCAGGGTGTCCGGGGTGACCGGGCGCGTGACGTCATCGAACTCGTGATTCTTCTTCAAGAAGGCGGCGACCAGGGGGCAGACACCCACGATGACCTTGTCCTGCGCCCGGGTATCGGCCAGCGCCGCGGTGATCAGGATGGTCGCCAGGCCTCGGCCACCGAACTCCTCGGCGACCTCGGTGTGGAAGAAGATGCGCTCGAGGGCGCCGTCGTGCTCGCGTTCGCGATACACCGTGAAGCCTGCGACCTGTCCGTCGACGGCGATCTGGTAACGGTCGTGGTCGGGGACGTGGGTGACGGTGGCGTCGGCGCCGGTTTTGTCGAGGGGCATGTGCTCGAGGGTAGGCGATCGGCGTCATCTGGTTTTGTCCGTTGATTCCGCGACGCGGCGGTCCATTTTTGATCACTTGATCCAACAATGATAGTTGTTGTGATGGGCGGGGCGGATCGATCGACCAATTTCTTAAATAGAAATTGATCTTTAGCATATGAAACTGATCAATCGATCAGGGAATGGAATCCGCTATTGCTTTGTCGATCGTTTGATCAAGAAATGCGGTGGAGGGTATTTTCGCCGACGGGGCGGGATATGGGACGGATTTCCATGACTCGGCGGCACAGAAAACCCTCAGGTTCCTTTCAGGGAATCCGAAGGATGGTGGGGGTGAGATGGAATCCGGAATTGCGGTTGATGCATTCATTGTCGGCGCTGAGCGATTCCGTCTGAGATTGTCGGTGCTTCCGGATCATCGGTCGCAGTAGCGTCCGGCCGGGCACCGCCACGACATGCCACCAACACGCGCGCAGCGATACCGTTCTCGGTATGGCAACGCTGACGGTCGTCGTGCCCGCCTACAACGAGGAGGCGACGATCGGTGCATGCCTCGATCACCTTCTCGAGCAGACCCGTCCCGTGGACGAGATCATCGTGGTCGACAACGCGTCCTCGGATCAGACCCGACAGATCGTCGAGGGCTATCGCGCCAGATTCCCGCAGGTGCGACTCATCGGCGAGCCACGCCCCGGTGTTGCCTACGCCCGACGTACCGGCTACGACGCGGCGACGGGTGAGATCATCGCGCGAACCGACGGCGACACCTTGGTGGGGCCCACATGGGCGGAGGGGATCGTCGAGGTGCTCGGTTCCGACGACGCCCGCGGTGGCGTTCGGGTCGACGGGGTCACCGGCCCGGCGTCGTACTGGGGAGGCGGACGGGCAACGCAGTGGTACGAGCGGCTGATGCTGCGCGGGACACTGATGCGCGAAGGTGGTTACGTGCCGTCGATGGTGGGGTTCAACTGTGCCATCCGGGCACGGTGTTGGCCGCAACTCCGTGACGGGCTCTCCTACCGACCGGATATCTGGGACGACGCCGATCTGAGCCTCGAGATGCGGGAGAGAGGCATGCGCGTGTTCTTCCACCCTGCGGTGAACGTGAGGACATCGCTGCGCCAGGTGCGCCACTCGCCATGGGCGAATCGCAAGTACATGCTGGGCGGCGTGCGCACGGCGTCGGCACGGCGCGATCGTCGGATGCTGGCGATGATGATCATCGAGTTCCCCTTCCGGGTTGTCTTCACGTCCTTCCTGTGGCTGCTGTTCCGGCCGTGGGACGAACAGAAGCAGAACTGGCGTCCGTATCGGCTGGTCACGCCGCTGGCCCGGGAACGATCACTGATCACCGAAGGTCGGGACGAGTAGCGATCACGCGCGTGTCCGGTACGGGCTCAGCGTGAGGTTGCGGCCTTGCGGTAACCGCGCAACGCCGGATACGTGCAGATCGCCAGTGCGGCGACCGTCCAGGCGACCACGGTGAGGAAGTCCGATGTGATCGGACCGCCGGAGGCGAACGATCGCATGACCTCGATGGCCGGGGTCATCGGCTGGTGCGCGACGATGGGCTGCAACCAGGTCGGATAGGCGTCGACGGGACTGAATCCGGAGTTGAAGAACATCAGCACGCTTGAGAGCAGCGACAGCATCGGCACGAGTGGCGCACTCGGGCGGACATTGACCGCGATGGCCAGCACCATCATCGAGTAGGCCATGCCGAACATCAGTGAGACGGCGAGAATGCCGAGCACGGCCACAGGTCCCTGGGTGAAGCGAAACCCGATGCCCAGCCCCGCGATCAGTAACAGGAAGGTGGTCAGCAGGATCCGGACCGCCTCGCACAGCAGACGCGAGGTGAGATCGGCGGCGCGGTGGATCGGGAGCACATACAGCCGACCGAGCAGACCGGTACCACGCTCCTGGTTCAGGCGAACCCCGCTGGCGAGTGAGCCGAACATCGCACTCACCAGGATGACCAACGGCACCGTGCCGAAGGCACTGTTCTGGCCGGTGGCGCTGCCGATGGTGTCGCCGAGAACGACCTTGAACATCACCATGGTCAGGGCCGGGACGAACAGGATCTGCACCACCGTCGCGCGGTCTCGGATCAGGACCGACAGCTGTCGATGAGTGAGCACGAGGCTTTGGACCGCCCACGCCGTGAGTGATCGTTCGGAGTCTGCCGCCCCGGAGACCGGTGACGGGGCCGCAGCGCTCACATGGGCATCGGTGGCGGTCATCGATTGGCCTTCCGCAGGCCGACGAACATGAGTGCGCACGCCAGAACCAGCAGGCCGAGCGACCACCAGAGCGTCGGCAGCAACGTCTCCGCGGACGCGGTGCCCTCGTTGAGCGTGCGCATCGCCGTGGCGAACTGGGAGATCGGTTGGTTGCGGACGAACGGTTGTATCCACTCGGGAAACTGCGATTCGGGCACGAATCCGGTCGACAGCATGCCGAGGATCAGGATGGGGAGGGTGAGAGCCTGACTTGTCGATTCCGGGGTGCTGGCGATCAGACCGATCGCATCGGCGATGAGGGCGACGATGACGCCCACCACAAAAGCGACCGTATACAGGCCCAACGTGCCCAGTACACCCCCATCGGGCCGCCAGCCGATCACGGCGCAGGCGATGGTGGCGCAGACCAGGGAGATCACGAGCAGCACGGCATTGGTGCCGAGACGGGCCAGCATCGGGATCGCCGTCGGCATCGGCAGAGTGCGAAAGCGTGTGCTGATGCCCTTGGCGCCATCGAGGGATGAGCGCATGGCCGCCGCCGATGCCATGAAGCCCACCGATTGCAGCATGATGATGGGCATCAGGAACTGCGCGTAGTCCATTCCGGGCGCCGAATCCATGATGGACCGCAGTGGCAGGTAGAAGCAGACGGCGAGGAACACCGGGGAGATCAGTGCGAAGAGCACCTCGCCGGTGCGGACCATCCCGAACACGCCGCGTACCGTCAGTGCCCACCACTGGCCGGCAACGCTGATGCGTGCCGGGCCGGCGACCACGGTTGGCGAGGGCACCGATGTCTCCGCGGTCACTGATCCTCCCGGCCGCGCGAGGGTGCGGTGAGCGACAGGAACACCTCGTCGAGCGACGGGCGACGGAGAGCGATGTCGGCAAGCGCGATGCCGGCGCCGCTCGTACGCCGGACGACCTCGACAAGGGTGTCGGCGCCGTCGGGTGCGGGAACGGCAACGGAAAGGTCTTCCCCGGTGGTGTCGGAGAGCACCGCGAAACCGCCCGTGTCATCGCTGTCGATCAGGGGAAGTCGTGGGCGGTGGCCCCGGTTGCCACCGATGAGATCGGCCAGCAGATCGCGTAGCCGCGGCAGATCCTGGACATGGACCGGCGTGACCTGGCAATAGGACGCGCCGGTCTGCGCCTTCAGCTCGTCGGAGGTGCCCTCGGCGATCACGCGACCGCGATCGATGACGACGATCCGATCGCTGAGTGCGTCGGCTTCCTCAAGGTACTGCGTGGTCAACAGGGTGGTGACGCCGCGCTGCCGCAGTCCGTCGACCAGTCCCCACACCTCTTGCCGGCTACGCGGGTCGAGTCCGGTGGTGGGCTCGTCCAAGAACACGACCTTGGGCATGGTGACCAGGCCGCAGGCGATGTCGATACGGCGTCGCATGCCGCCGGAGTACTCGCTGACGCGACGGCCGGCGGCGGCCCGCAGGCCGAACTGGTCGAGAAGTTCGGTGGCCCGCTGCTTTGCCTCGGCCTTGGTCAGGCCCAGCAGCCTGCCGAACAGGACCAGGTTCTCCTCGCCGGTGAGGGCCTCGTCGAGGGCGGCGAACTGCCCGGTCAGCATGATCGAGCGGCGCACGGCGGCGGCCTCGGTCACCACGTCGTGGCCGGCGACGGTGGCGGTACCACCATCCGGTGCGAGCAGCGTGCAGAGCATGTTGACCGTGGTCGTCTTACCCGCTCCGTTGGGGCCGAGCAGGGCCACGATCGAGCCCGCCGGGACCGCGAAACTGACATTCTCGACGGCCACCATGTCCTTGAACTGCTTGCGCAAACCGTTGACCACGATGGCGTGCGACGGTGCGGCCACCGACGGGGCCGGTCCCGTGGTGAGCGCGACACCAACATCGTCGAGCGTGCCGGATTCGGGCAGATCGCGATCGACACGAAGATCGGGCCGGGGTGCAGGGTGGGCATGTGGGTGCGGCGTGAACCCGCGTTCCGGCTGCGCCTGCGTTCCCGATGGCCGCGGAGGAACCGGCTGTGGCCGCGGTGTCGCCGGTGGCCCGGGTCTCGGCGCGGGAGCCAATCGGGGTCGCGGGGGCGCGGCTTGGGCGGTGGCCCGGATCAGCCAACTCGATCCGGTGCCGTCGGGACGGGAGTGCCGCCCCCGTGGCGGGGTGGTGTCGGGCGTCGGACGTTGCGTGCCGTTGTTCCCGATCTCCCTCGATCCATGGATCGGGCGTTCACCGTGGGTGCCACTGACACGGGTGCCGTTGACGCGCAGCACCTCCTGCTGTCCGGCCACACGCCTGCGGGAGGGTCCCGGGCCATCGGGCAGGTCGGGCATCGGACTCCTTCGGGCCAAGCTGGTCACAGTGGTCGCGCGCTCACTTCCTGAACATACGCACCTCCGCCGCACCGGAGGGAACACCAGCGGGATTGCCGGGGAGAATCTCCGAAAATGTCCGATAAGCGGCGGTTTCCGGGGTAGTTCACCTCGAGTGGTCGAATACGCGTTACGGTGGTGGTCGGAAGCTCCACCCTTCCTCCATGAGACCGATTTCGCCCGCCTCAACGTTACACAGTGGGCATCCGGAACCAACGGATCTCCGAGGCTGTCATGTAACGGACGGTACCGCGAAATCGAAAAACATGTGTGATGCACCCGTCCACGCCCGTGTGTCACTCGAAGAAGTCGCATGATTGCCGTTCGAAGGTCACGAGACTGACTCGATATGGCCGGTTTCGTGTGCGTCCGGTAAACAGATGAAATGAGGTTGATGTGCTTTCATTTGGAATACAGATCAATCTCATCGGTGCATTCTCAATGGGATATTCCAGCTCGTGTTCGTTGGGGATCGCGCAGTGACGAAGGAGGATGCGTTGACGCTGGTCGACGACTCTGCCAGGGCCGACTCGGTTCTCGAGCTGACCGCAGCCCAGCGGGGGATGTGGTTCGCCGAGCGGTTGTCGCCGGGCTACTCGGTCAACATTGCGCAGTATCTCGACATCCGTCACCCGGGCGGCGGACTCGATCACGATCTGCTGTCCGAGTGCCTGATCGAGGCCGGCAAGGTGATGGAGTCGCCGTGTATCCGGATCTCTGAGAGCGCGGACGCGGTCGGGCAGATCGTCGATCGCGACATGGACCATCAGGTCGATACGGTCGATCTGCGTGATGTCGCCGATCCGTTGGTGTCGGCTCATGAGTGGATGCGTGCCGAGTACCAGAAGCCGGTTGACCTGCTCGGTGACCCGCTGGTGGTCAGCCGGTTGCTGCGGATCGACGACGATCGCACGCTCTGGTACATGCGTGGGCACCACATCGTGATCGATGGCTACTCTGCGCTGACCCTGATCCGCATGAGCGTGGAACGCTACAACGCGGCGGTGTCGGGCACCGAGGTGATCGAGAAGCCGCTCGCCACGATGGCCGAGGTTGTCGCCGACGACCACGCGTACGGCGCCACCACCCGACGCGAGACCGACGCCGCACACTGGCGATCGCGGGTGGCCGACCTGCCCGAGCGCGTCACGCTCTCCCACCGCGGGGCAACCGCGCCGTTGACCCCCGACAACCTGGTCGCCTCGGCCACCCTCGCCGCCGACCGGCAGCGCCGATTGGAATCGGTCGGATCGGAACTCGGAGTGTCGGCGGCAGTCATGCTGACGGCCGCCTTCAGCGCATTCCTGTCCCGAATGACCGGCTCCGATGACGTGGTGCTGACGCTCCCGGTCACCGGCCGGGCCACCGCCAAGATCAAGAGGGCCGGCGGCATGCTGGCCAACCTGCTGCCGGTGCGGACCTCCGAGGTCACCGCCGGCAGTGTGCGCGAGCTGATCGAGAAGGTGCACGTCGAGCTCACCGGAGCACTTCGTCACCAGCGCTACCGGGTCGAGGATATCCGCCGTGATGCCGGTCTGCTGGACTCGGCGTCCTCGTCGTTCGGGCCGATCGTCAACATGATGTTCTTCGACAAGCCCATCGAGATCGTCGGAGCGCAGGTGGAGTACCACATCCTGACCTCGGGAATTCTCGAGGACATGCTGCTCAACCTGTACCAGGGGAGTCCGGGAGCGCCGCTGGTCATCGATCTGCACGGCAACCCCGGTCTGTACACGCAGGACGAACTGGATGAGCTCCATGCCCGTTTCGTCGACTTCCTCGCCGGGTTTCTGGCACCGGAGGCCATCGACCGCCCGGTCATCGACATCGACATGCTCACCGACGCGGACCGCAGGATGCTCTCCGCTCTGCCGCGGCCGACGGTTCCGACGCCTCGGGCCCACCGCACGGTGGTCGACCTGTTCGCCGAGGTGGCCGAACGCCGTGGTGACCACGGTGCGGTCACCGATGCCGACGGCCGCACCCTCACCTACGGCCGGCTGGCCGAGCGTTCGGATGCGGTGGCGCGTGCCCTGGCCACACGCGAGGTCGGTACCGGAGACCTGGTCGGAATCGCCGCCCGACGCGACTGCGACCTCGTGGTCGCGATCGTCGGTGTCCTCAAGGTGGGTGCCGCATATCTGCCGCTCGACACGACAAATCCGGTGGATCGACTCGCCTACATCACCGCCGACGCCGATCCGGTCTGTGTGATCGCCGACGAGGTCGTCACCGGAGACATCGGTTCCGAGGCCGGCGTGGCATGGCTCGCCGATGTGCCCTCGGTGTCGGTATCCCAACTCGTCGAGGAGGACCCGCAGGGGCCGGCTCCGCAGGGGCCGCGGCACAGTGACACCGGCGCGTATGTGATCTATACATCGGGTTCAACGGGCCGCCCCAAGGGCGTGATGGTCACGCACCGCAACCTGGTCTCGTTGCTCGACGCGGCGGCCGAGGATTTCGACTTCGGCGACGACGACGTGTGGACCGTCTTCCACTCCTACGCCTTCGATTTCTCGGTGTGGGAGCTCTTCGGCCCGTTGCTGACCGGCGGACGCACGGTGATCGTCGATCGGGCGGTCGCGCGTGAACCCGAGGACTTCCTCGATCTGCTCCGGCGAGAACAGGTGACCGTGGCGTCGCTGACCCCGTCGGCCTTCTACGTCCTGGCCGATGCGCGCCGCCGCACACAGACCCCGTTGTGCCTGCGCTACATCGTCTTCGGTGGTGAGGAGCTTCGTTTTGACGAGGTGGCCCGCTGGTATGACGCCTTCGGTGGCGACATCGCGCTGGTCAACATGTACGGCATCACCGAGACGGCCGTGCACGTCACCTATCGCCCGCTGGACTCCGAGTTGGTCCGCGGACGCAGTGCGAGCCTCATCGGCCGTCCGCTGTCGTCGCTGGCGTTGAGTGTCCTCGACCGCCGGCTCCGCCCGGTGCCGGTGGGTGCCGTGGGTGAGATCTACGTGACCGGCGCCCAGCTGGCGCAGGGCTATCGCAATCGACCCGGGCTCACCGCAACCAGATTCATCGCAGACCCGGCGGGCTCCGGTGCTCGGCTGTACCGCACCGGTGACCTGGGGCGTCGACTCGCCGATGATGTCGAATATCAGGGTCGTGCCGACAGCCAGATCCAACTTCGCGGTTTCCGGGTCGAACTCGGTGAGGTGGAGACCGCGGTGCGCGCGGTCGACGGCGTGCGGGCTGCGGCGGCGTCGGTCGTCGATGGCGGCAGCGGCGGAATGAAACTCGTCGCCTACGTCAGCGTCGACAACGATGACCTCGACTCGATCGCGATCCGAAAAGCGGTGCGCGAGAAGGTTCCCGGTTACATGGTTCCCGACGTCGTGATGATCATCGACGAACTTCCACTGACCGCCAACGGAAAACTGGATCGTCGGGCCCTTCCCGTTCCGGTTGCCGCAAGTCGGACTCGGTTCGTCGCGCCACGCACCGACACGGAGGCACGCCTGGTCGATCTTGTCGCCGAGGTGCTCGACGTGTCCGCGGTCGGTGTGCTGGACAATTTCTTCGCGATCGGCGGCGACTCGCTCGATGCTGCCCGGCTGGCGGCCCGCATCCGTGACACCTTCGACACGTCGCTGCCGCTGACCGAGTTGTTCGGTAGTGAGGATTTTGCCGAACTCGCTCGCCGGGTGACCGACAGTCAGGCAAGTGCATTGCCGCCGTTGACGATCCGCTCGGAGCGCCCGGATGTCCTGCCGCTCTCGCCCGCGCAGTCGCGGCTGTGGTTCCTCAATCGGATGGACCCGGCCGCCGCCACCTACAACATGGCCGGCGCGGTGTCGATGGGCATCGAGCACGACGCCGACGCGCTCGTCGCGGCCTTCGGTGCGGTGGTGCGGCGCCACGAACCCCTGCGAACGCGCTATCCCTCGGTGATGGGTGAGCCCACCCAGGAGATCCTCGACGCCGCCGAGGTCATCGACACGATCATCGACCCGGTGCGGTCGGTCGCCGCCGATGATCTCGACGCCGCGATCAGCGAGGTGTCATCGCGTGGCTTCGACCTCGTGTCCGAGGTCCCGGTACGTTTCTCGCTGTTGCGAACGCCCGATGAACTGGTGATCGTCATTGTGCTGCACCACATCTGCGGGGACGGCCTGTCGTTGACGCCGTTGGTCCGTGATCTGCTGACGAGTTACCGGGCCCACGGTGCGGAGCAGGCGTTCTCGCCGCTGCCGCTGCAGTACGCCGATCACACGCTGTGGCAACGAGAACTGCTCGGAGATCCGCAGGAGCCCGATTCGCTCGCGGCCAGGGAACTGGACTTCTGGGCCGGTGAACTCTCCGGTCTCGACGAGATGGTGGACTTGCCTACCGATCGTCCGCGTCCGGCACATCCCACCGGCGCCGGCGCCTACCTGGACCGTCAGATCGACGGCGATCTGACCGAGGCGGTCGCGAGGCTCGCCGCGCGTAATCGATCCACATCCTTTCATGTGCTGCACGGCGCACTCGCGATCCTGTTGTCCCGCTTGTGGGGCGGCGAGGACGTCGCGGTGGGCACCGCGGTCGCCGGTCGCGAGGATCCCGCCCTTGCCGATCTCGTCGGGATGTTCGTCAACACCGTCGTTCTCCGCACCCGGGTCCGCCCCTATGACACCGCCGATGACGTGGTGACGGCCGGCAGGCAGGCGAACGCACGGGCACTGGCACATGCGCATGTGCCCTTCGAGCAGGTGGTGGAAGCACTCGCACCGGATCGTTCACTGGCCCATTCCCCGCTGTTCCAGGTGATGGTGACGTGGAATCATGACCGTCTCGGCGCGGTCGAGGGTGATTTCGGGGCGCGGTTGCTCGATGCGCGTGTTCCCGCGGCCAAGTACGACCTGCACGTCGCCTTCACGCGGGTCGAACGTTCCGGGAAAACCGGGATCCAGGTCGAGTTCGGTTACGCCACAGAACTGTTCGACGAGACGACGATCGCGTCCGTTGCCGATCAGTTCAACCGGGTGCTCTCGGCCATGGTGTCTCGTCCCGATGCGCCGATCGGTGGCATCGACCTGCTCGATCAGCCCACCGTCGACGAACTCGCTGCGGTGACCGATCCCGCGACGCCGCGCACCTTCCGGGCGTTGCTCGCCGATGCCGTCGCCGGTGGTGGGCAGTCGCCGATCGCCCTGTCCGGAGACTGCACGGTGACGCGTAAGGTCTTCGAAGCCCGCACCAATCAGATTGCCCGAGAACTCATCCGGTTGGGGATCGGTGCTGGTGACGTGGTCGCGATCGAGATCGCGCGATCCACCCTTTCGGTCATCGCGACCATCGCCGTCGTCAAGTCCGGCGCCGCCTTCGTGCTCGTCGACCCGACGTACCCCACCGAACGTCGCGAGACCATGATCGCCGCGGTCGGTTCACGCATCGGACTGACCGGCGCGGGTCACGCCGCGACGGCCCATCCCGGTATCGAGTGGCTCGCACTCGACGACGCGGACCTCGAGATGCAGATGGCCGGTCACAGCGGGGCCCCGGTGGGCGAGGATGAACTGCGTTCGCCGGTCACGCTCGACCACCTGGCGTATCTGATCTTCACCTCGGGATCGACCGGCAAGCCCAAGGCCACCGCGATCAGCAATCGCCAGGTGGCCAATATGGCGGTCAGTTCGGCCCAGCGGTTCGGGGTCGACGCACACAGCAAGGTGCTCCACGTCGCCTCACCGAGTTTCGACGTCTCCATCCTGGAGTTGCTGCTGGCCCTGTGTGCGGGAGCCGAGCTGGTGGTCGCCGGCGCCGACGACTACGCCGGAGCCGCATTGACCTCGGTGATCGCCGAGGGGCAGGTGACGCACGCGATGATGACCCCCTCGGTGCTCTCGACCGTCGATCCCTCCGATGTGCCCACTCTGCGGACGGTGATGGCGGCCGGCGAGGCGTGCACCGTCGAGTTGCTCCGTCGATGGAGTGAGCGCAGGTTCTTCAACGCCTACGGTCCCACCGAGACCACCGTCATTGTCACCGTCGACGGACCGATGGCGCGTGACGATCAGGTCACCATCGGCCGCGCGTGGCCGGGAGTCGGGGCGTTCGTGCTCGATTCGGCACTGCGACCCACCCCGCCGGGGGTGGCGGGCGAGTTGTACCTGACGGGCGTCCAGGTCGGCCTGGGATATCTGCATCAGACCGGCCTCACGTCGGTTCGGTTCGTGGCCAACCCCTTTGGACCCGGGCGGATGTATCGGACCGGCGACCGGGTGACACGCAGGGCCGACGGTCGCATCGTCTACCACGGCCGCAATGACTTCCAGATCAAGATCCGCGGCCTGCGTATCGAACCCGGTGAGGTCGACGCCGTTCTCGAGACCCACCCCGAGGTGGTCACCGCCTTGAGTCTTGGCGCCCCGACCCCCGGTGGCGAGACGTTGCTGGTGACCTACGCGACCGTGGCGCCGGGTTCGGCCGTCAGCCCGGATACGTTGTTGCGGTTCGCTTCTGAGCAACTGCCTCGGCACATGGTGCCGCACACGGTGGTGTTGATCGACGAATTCCCGCTGACGCCGGTCGGAAAGATCGACCGCAAGGCACTGCCGTCGGTGGATCTGGCATCCTCCGACGAGTATCTGGCCCCGCGCACCCAACTCGAAACCGTCATCGCCGGCGTGTTCGCCGAGGTGACCGGGCGCGACCGGGTCGGTGCCCGCGACGACTTCTTCGGGATCGGGGGCACCTCACTGTCGGCGGTCAGGGTCACCGCGCAGCTCAGTGAGGTTCTCGGGCGCTCTGTTTCGGTCCGCGAGCTGTTCGAGGCGGCCAGCGTCAGCGAGCTCGCCGAACACCTCGCGGGAGCCTCCGGTGGTGAGACGGTTCCACGTCTGCGTCCGCGCGCACGCGCCGAGTTGGTCCCGGTGTCGACGGTGCAGCGCGGTATGTGGCTGCTCAATCAGGCCAATCCGGAATCGTCGGCCTACAACGTCGCACTGGCGTTGCGCGCCGAGGGCGAACTCGACCACGACGCCATGAAGGCCGCCGCGGTGGACCTGGTGATGCGCCACGAGTCGCTGCGCACCACCTATCCGATGATCGGCGGTGAACCGACCCAGGTGATCATTCCCGCCGACACGGTGATCGAACAGCTGGACTACCGGACCGCGGTCGTGCTCGGGGACGTCGAGGCGGCCATCGCCGGAGTGACCGGGGAAGGGTTTGACGTCGCCACCCAGGCGCCGGTACGTATGGCGGTCCTGGAGGTTTCGCCGACCGATCACATCCTGGTCTTCGTCGTGCACCACATCTGCGGCGACGGCTCGTCGATGGCTCCGATGGCGCGCGACCTGATGAGCGCGTATGCCGCGCGCCACCGCGGCCATGCCCCGCAGTGGGCTCCGCTGGAGGTCCAATACGCCGACTTCACGCTGTGGCAGCTCGAGAAGTTGCAGCGCGTCAACGCCGACGACCGGACCGAGGCCCAGACCCAGCTGGATTATTGGACTGCACGCCTGTCCGGCGCGCCGGCGAGCATCTCGTTGGCCACCGACCGCCCCCGCGCCAAGACGCCGACGGATTCCGGTGGCGTGCATGAGTTCGAGATCGACGCGGACCTGGTCGCGGAGCTCACGAAAGTTGCTCGGGCACATAACAGCACACTGTTCATGGTGGCGCATGCGGCATTCGCGACCCTCCTGAGTCGCTTGTCCGGCGATACCGACGTGGTGATCGGAACGCCCTATGCGGGGCGCGACGATCGAGCACTGGACGACGTCGTGGGCATGTTCGTCAACACCCTGGCGCTACGGACCCACGTCGACGCCGACGAGCAGTTCGCCGATCTGCTCGAGCGGGTACGCCGTGAGGATCTCGCCGACATGGCCAACGCCGACGTGTCGTTCGAGACGATCGCCTCGGCCGTACTCGATTCGCCGCCGACCGCGCACCATCCGATTTACCAGGTGATGTTCGCATTTCAGAATCTGGAGTTCCCGGCGATCGAACTCGAGGGCCTCAGAGTCGGCCACATCCCCGAGGAACTGGTCACGGCGAAGGTGGATCTGCAACTCACGCTGTACCCGGGTGGGTCGCCGTCCGAGCGGGTCGGTGATCCGATGCGTGGCCAATTCCATTACGCCAGTGACCTGTTCGATGCGAGTACGGTGGAGACTCTGGCGCTTCGGTTCCTCCGGGTTCTCGAGGCGGTGGCCACCGACGCCGACTGTATCGTCGGCGACATCGTGATCCACACGACGGCGGAGCTCGTCGCGGAAGACGACGAGCGAGGCGACAATCGCACACTGAGCGACATGCTGGCAGCCGCGGCAGACATCGACGGCGACGCCCCGGCGGTCACCTGGAAGGGTTCGGCCGTCTCCTTCGGAGCGCTGTCGGCATCGGCGGCGGCGATGGCGGCCGTCCTCCCCGACGCGAATGCCGACTCGGCTCTGGTCATGGCACTGATGAGCAGCGTTCCGACGCTCGCAGGCGATGGACCGGAAGGTCTCGACGAGGTCCTCGGGATGTTGCGTACCAACGCCGGACTCGCGGTCGACGGCGCCGCGTCGCGCGGTCGGCACCAGTGACGCTTCGCACCGATCGAGACGCTCAACACCAGGAGGAACACCAATTAATCGCCCATGGGGTATCGATCCTGCGACATCCGACCTGGTGTCGATGGCCGCTGCCAACGACCCGAACGCTGTTGCTTTCACCGGTGCCGCCGGCCCCATCCCGTTCGGCCGGCTCGACGCGCAGATATCGGTCACCGCAGGCATTTTCGCCGCGCAGGGACTCGACACCGAGGCCGCTGTCACCGGTACCGTCACCGGCCTGATCGCGGCGCCCGGGCTCACTCCCGAGGAGATCGCGACCAAGACCCGCAACGCGGTCGCCGAGGTGCGTTCGGCCGCCCTCGCGGTGGCCGGGACATCTGACTTCGCAACGCTGCCCGGGGTTTTCCGGGCGTCCGCGCATCGGTGTGCCGAGGCCGTCGCGCTGACCGATCTCGCCGGCACCACGCTGACCTATCGCGAACTCGACCGGCTCTCCGATCGCATCGCCGCGGGCCTGGTCGCCGCCGGAGCGGGTCCCGAGCGACTCGTGGGGGTGGCACTCGACCGCGACGCGAGCCTCATCGTGGCCCTGCTCGGCGTGCTCAAATCCGGGGCGGCGTACCTGCCGCTGGACCGATCGCATCCGGTCGACCGACTGCACACCATCGTCGCCGACGCGCGACCGGTCCTCGTCATCACCGACACCGACACGCGTGCGCAGTGGCGAGATCACCTCGACGTGGACCTGCGGACAGTCGAGGAGGTGGCCACCGACGACGGCCACGACGCGATTCCCGCCACGATCGATCCGCGCCACCCCGCCTATGTGATGTACACCTCGGGTTCGACCGGCAAGCCGAAAGGTGTTGTCGTTCCGCACGAGGGCGTGATCCACCTGATGGATGCCCTCGACGCGATGTATGACCTCTCCGAATCCGACGTCTGGGCGATGTTCCAGTCCTACGCCTTCGACGTGTCGGTGGCCGAGATCTGGGCAGCGTTCTGCTTCGGTGGCCGGCTGGTGGTGCTGGACTTCTTCACCACCCGATCGCCCGGCGATTTCGTCGACGTCGTCAACCGGGAACAGATCACCTTCGTCAACATGACGCCCTCGGCGTTCTATCAGCTGTCGGCGGCGTTACGGCCGCCGGCGCTCGGCCGACTCGCCGGCACCCTGCGCTATCTCGTACTGATGGGCGAAGCACTCGACTTCGAACAGGTGCGACGCTGGTACGACGAGCGACTCGAGATCGACGGCACCATCGGGCCGGCGCTGAACAACATGTACGGCCCGACCGAGGTGACCGTGTACGCGACCCGGCGGGATCTGACGCCCGACTTCGTTGCCGGCACGGCCGCCTCCGACATCGGTGGCGCACTACCCGGATTGACCACATATGTTCTCGACCGGAGGCTGGCGCCGGTACCCGACGGCGTGACCGGTGAGCTCTACCTCGCCGGGCCGCAGGTCACCAGGGGCTATCTCGGGCGCTCGGAGCTCAATGCCACCCGCTTCGTGGCGAATCCGTTCGTCGCGGGTCAGCGGATGTATCGCACCGGAGACGTGGCGATCATCCGCGGCGACGGGCTGGAATACCTCGGGCGCAGTGATGCCCAGGTCAAGTTGCGTGGCTTCCGTATCGAACTCGGGGAGGTCGAGGCGGCACTGATGTCGGCGCCGGGTGTGCACGCGGCCGCCGCGGCGGTCAGGCAACGCGAGAATCATCTCGATCACCTCGTCGGCTACGTCACCGGTGCTGCCGCGGACGGAACATCTTTCGACGTCGACGAGGTGCGCGCGGCGGTGGCCGCCGCCGTCCCGGACTACATGGTCCCCGACGTGATCATGGTGCTCGAGCAGTTGCCGCTCAACGTCAACGGCAAACTCGATCGCGCCGCGTTGCCGATGCCGACGATGCACACGGCAGCAGCCGACTTCGTCGAGCCCGAAGGCGGCCTCCAACATCGCCTCGCCAAGGTCTTCGCCGAACTCCTCGGGGTCGATCGGGTCGGTGCGACCGAATCGGTGTTCAACCTGGGCGGCAATTCGCTTGTCGCCGCCCAGATCGCCGCGCGGTCGACCGAGGTCCTCGAACTGCGGGTGGGCGTGCGCGACATCTTCGAATGCCGCACCGTCCGGGCACTGGCCGAGCGCATCGTCGGACGCGGTCACATCGACCGGCCCGAGTTGTCCGCGGTCGAACGAGACGGCGCGATCCCGTTGTCCTATGCCCAGCAACGTCTGTGGTTCCTCGCCGAACTCGAACCCGACAGTGCCGTCTACAACATCCCGCTGGTGATGACGTTCTCCGGTGCGGTCTCCACCGCCCATCTCGCCGAGGCCATCGACGATGTCATCACCCGCCACGAGGCGCTGCGCACACGTTTCCCGGCAACCGATGGCGTCCCGGTCCAAGTCGTCTGTGACGCAGACGATGTCGCGCTCGACGTCGAGGTGCATCCGGCGCTTACGGTCGCGATGGACGAGGTCAACGCCACGGTCGACGCGCTGGTTCGCGCGCCGTTCGACCTCCACGCCGCCCCGCCCCTGCGTATCCGGCTGTTGCAACTGTCCGACACCGACTACACGCTGGTCTTCGTCGCCCACCACGTGATCGCCGACGGTGCGTCCATCGCCCCGTTGGCCCGTGACGTGATGGCCGCCTACCACGCCCGCCGTAGCGGCTCGGCACCGGAGTTCGACAAGCTCGCCGTGCAGTATGTGGACTACACACTGTGGCAGCGTTCGGTCCTCGGTGACCCCCTCGACCCCGACTCCGTCGCGGGTCAGCAACTGGCCTTCTGGCGTGACACACTCAGTGGCGCACCCGAACTCATCGACCTGCCACTAGATCATGTGCGGCCGCGCGTGCAGAGCAAACGCTCCGAACGTCACCCGTTCACGATCGGCGCCGGCATGGCCGCCGAACTCGAGGATCTCGCCCGCCGCCACGAGGTCTCGTTGTTCATGGTGCTCCACGCACTGTGGCTGGTGGTCCTCAACCGGGTCACCGGTGCCACCGACATCAGTGTGGGAACGCCGTATGCCGGTCGAGGCGAACGGGCACTCGACGATCTGGTCGGCATGTTCGTCAACACGCTGGTGCTGCGAACCGAATTCGACGTCGACAGCGGTTTCGACGAACTGCTGGCAATGGTCCGCGACCGCGACCTCGCGGCCATGTCGAATGCGGACGTACCCTTCGAACTCGTCGTCGATGCCGTGCAGGCGCCGCGAACACAGTCACATGCACCCTTGTTCCAGGTGGCCCTCGCGTTGCAGGATGCCGCGGCCAACAGGTTCGAATTGCCCGGTGTGGCAGCAGAATTCGTGGAGCAGACCCGCGCGCTCACCGACTACGACCTCAACATCACCTATGTGGAGGGTCTGGCCGGTGATTCCGGTGGCGGCGACTTCCTCTCCGGCACGATAGATTTCGCTGCCGATCTGTTCGAGCCGGTCACGATCGCGCGGCTGGTCGAGTACTTCGAGCACGTCGCGCGCCAGGCCGTCGATGCCTCCGATCGGTTGCTCCGCGATTTCGATGTCCTCGAGCCCGCCCACCGTGACGCGATGGTGGTCGCCGGTCCGTCCGCCGCGTCCCCGTCCACGCTGGCGCAGTTGTTCGCCTCGGCGGCTCGTGCGGGTCAGCGGACCGCCGCGGTCTGCGGTGACCGCTCACTGACCTACCGCGAGCTCGACGAGGCGTCCAACGCCCTGGCGCGCCGATTGATCGCGGCCGGAGCCGGACCGGAACAGGTGGTCGTGTCGGTGCTGGCTCGCGGCCTGGTCGGGCAGGTGGTGGTGTGGGCCGTCGCCAAGACCGGCGCCGTCTTCTGCCCCGTCGACCCGCAATATCCCGCCGAGCGGATCGCGGCGATCGTCGATGACAGTCGCGCACGCATCGGTGTCGTCGGCGAGCAGCATGCGTCGGTGGTGCCGACCGGGCCCGAATGGATCGTCCTCCCAAGCGATCTCGACGACCGGCCGGCCGACCGCAGTGACTCGCCGATCACCGATACCGAACGTCGAGGCGTCCTCACCCCGGATTCGGCCGCCTATCTCATCTTCACCTCCGGTTCCACCGGTCGTCCCAAGGGCGTGGCGGTCACCCAGCGCGCGGTGGCCAACGTGGCCGTCCTGGCGGCGCACCGGTACGGGTTGACCCCGGCGTCGCGGATGCTCGCGGTGAGTTCCCCCGGCTTCGACGCGTCGGTGTTTGAATTCCTGCTGGCCTACGGTAATGCCGCCACCCTGGTCATCTCGCCGCCGGAGGTCTACGGAGGCGCTGAACTCGGGGCTCTGATCACCGATCACGACGTCACCCACGCGGTGCTGGTCCCGAGCGTGCTCGCCACGGTCCCGGATCTGTCCGCCGGGGCACTGCCGGTCTTGATGACCGCGGGCGAAGCACTTCCGGCCGCCGAGGTGACACGGTGGGTGAGCCCCGACGGTCGCCGAGAGATGTACAACCTCTATGGCCCGTCGGAGACCACCATCATCGCCACCTCCACTGCCGCGCTGCGCCCGGGTGAACCGGTGACCATCGGTGCACCGGTCGACGGGATCACCACGGTCGTCCTCGACGAGCGGATGCGACCGGTGCCGATCGGGGTCGTCGGCGAGTTGTACCTCGCCGGTCCACCGCTTGCACGAGGCTATGTCGGTCAGCCCGGTAAGACCGCGGAGCGCTTCGTGGCACATCCCCACGGCGCACCCGGGCAACGTCTGTACCGGACCGGTGATCTGGTGCGGTGGACCTCGGCCATGGAACTGGAGTACGTCGGCCGGTCGGACTTCCAGGTCAAGATCCGTGGTCTGCGAATCGAACTGGGCGATGTCGAGGCCGCCGTGGCGGACCTCGCCGAGATCGGCTCGGCGGTGGTCGTCGGTGTCGAATCCGCCGCGGGCACACGGTTGGCGGCCTACGTCACCGCTGCCGACGGCGCCGTGATCTCCCCGGCCGACGTCATCAGCGCGACCGCCGCCCGTCTGCCGTCCTATATGGTGCCCGAGGTGGTGGTGCCTCTCGATCGCATCCCGTTGAATCCGACCGGCAAGGTGGACCGGAAAGCCCTGCCGGAACCGGATTTCGGTAAGTCCGAGGTCTTTGTCCCGGCGGCCGATGACACCGAGATCCGGGTGGCGGGAGCGTTCGCCGACGTGCTCGGCGTCTCCGAGATCAGCGTCGTGGCATCGTTTTTCGACCTGGGAGGCAACTCGCTGTCGGCGACGCGCCTGGCTGCCCGCGTCGGCGAAGCGCTGGATGCCGATGTCTCGGTGCGCACCGTGTTCGAGGCGCCGTCGGTGCGCGAACTCGCCGCGAACCTCCGACCCGGAACCGGGTCGCTTGCTCCGATCGTCGTCCGCCCACGAACCGCACCGGTTCCGCTGTCCTTTGCGCAACAACGCATGTGGTTCATCAACCGTTTCGACGCAGGCTCGGCCGCCTACAATCTGCCCGCCGCGCTGCGGCTGACCGGTGACCTCGACGTCGCGGCATTGCACGCCGCGATCGGCGATGTCATCGCGCGTCACGAGGTGCTGCGTACGGTGTTCGGCTCCGTGGATGGTCGTCCTCATCAGGACATCCGCCCGGTCGGCGAGGCGATCGATCGACTGGACTGGCAGGTTGTCGACGGCCCGGACGACATCACCGCGGCCGCGGTCGCCGGATTCGACGTGACGGCCGATCTGCCCATCCGGGTGCGATTGCTGCGTGAGGCGCCGCAGCGTCATCTGTTGCTCGTGGTCATCCACCACATCGCCGGCGACGGCGAGTCCCTCGGCCCGCTGGTGGCCGACCTGGCGGTGGCATATGCCGCGCGCCGTCGCGGTGGTCACCCGGAATTCTCGCCATTGCCGGTACAGTTCGCCGACTTCGCGATCTGGCAGCATGAGGTGCTCGGCAACGTCGACGACGACTCATCGGTACTCGGGCGGCAACTCGCGTACTGGGAGTCCCAGCTGGCCGATTCGCCGGAAGTGCTCGAACTCCCCACCGACCGGCCGCGGCCGCCGGTGGCGTCGATGGCCGGCGCCGCAGTCGACTTCACCGTGCCCGCCGACGTCGCCGACGGTGTGCGGCAACTGGCACGGACGGCGGGCGTCACCGAGTTCATGATCACCCACGCCGCGCTGGCGTTGATGTTGTCGAGGCTGGCCAACACCGACGACGTCGCGGTCGCCATCCCGGTGGCCGGGCGTGGCCGTGAGGTGCTCGACGACCTCGTCGGGATGTTCGTCAACACCCTGCTCCTGCGCACCCGGCAGGAGCCGGGACAGACGTATGCGGAGTTCCTCGACCGCGTGCGCACCATCGATCTCGATGCGTTCGCCCATGCCGACGTGCCGTTCGAGTATCTGGTCGAGCGGCTCGATCCGGTTCGGTCCGAGGCATTCGCGCCGCTGGCTCAGGTGATGCTGTCGTTCGATCAACACGATTTCGGGCTGGCCGGTGAGCCCGGAGCCGACGTGTCGGCCGTGCTGGGGGGCCTTCACCTCGAGACGGTCGACCCCGGTGTCGACTGGGCCAAGGTCGATCTGACGTTCTCGGTCGGCACGGCCACCCCCGACGGCAGCTGGCGCGCACAGATCGTCTATGCCACAGATCTGTTCGATCGCTACTCGGTCGAACTGATCGGGGAGTACCTGGTCCGGGTGTTGCGCCGGATGACCGAGGACCCACAGGGGGCGGTCGCCGACGTCGAGTTGCTCTCCGCCGAGCAGCACGCCGCCGTCATCTCCCGCGCCGCCGGCGAAACCGTCGTACTGGCGCCGCAGACGCTGCCCGAGGCGCTCGGGGCGGGGATGGCGCGTTCGCCCCGGGCCACCGCGATGATCCACGAGGGCCGAGTGGTCAGCCATGGCGAACTGTCCGACCGGGTCTCGGCGCTCGCCCGCGAGCTGATCGGACGCGGTGTGGGTCCGGACTCCGCTGTCGGAGTGTGTATTCCACGGTCGGTGGAGATGGTGGTCGCCATTCACGCCATCGTCACCGCCGGCGGTCAGTACGTGCCCATCGACACCGCGGCCCCGATCGATCGGGCCCGGTACATGGTCGAGACCGCGGGTGCCGAGCTCGTGCTGGTCGGTCCGGGGCCGACGCCGACCGCGGTCAGCGGTTGTGGAGCCGCCATCCTGGCCGTCGACACCTCCGGGGCGGTGGTCGGTGACACCCGGCCCGTCGTCGACGCCGATCGGCGCGGACCTCTGCGCCCCGAGGGCGCCGCCTATACGATCTTCACCTCGGGCTCCACCGGGCGCCCCAAGGGTGTGACATTGAGTCACTCCGCGGTGCTCAATCGGCTGTGGTGGGGTCTGGATCAGATGCCCATCGACGCCACCGACCTGGTCGTCCTCAAGACTCCGTACACCTTTGACTGCTCGGTGCCGGAGATCTTCGCGCCGTTCCTGGTGGGCTCGAAGATCGTGGTCCTGCGGGCCGACGGGCACCTCGACCCGGTGTATGTGGCCGAGACCATCGCCGCCGAGCAGGCGACGATGGTGCACTTCGTGCCGTCGATGCTGTCGGTCTTCCTCGATCTCGCGGGCCCGCAACGGTTGGCGGCGCTGACCGGTCTGCGTTTCATCGGAACCACCGGCGAGGCACTGCCACCCGCGGTTGCCGCGCAGACCCTCGAATCGATTCCCGATGCCGATCTCTACAACCTGTACGGACCCACCGAGGCCGCGGTCGAGATCACCTATCAGCGCGTTCTCGACGCCGACCGGGTGCTCAACGTCCCGATCGGCAAGCCCATGTGGAATTCCACGTCCCATGTCCTCGACGATCTGCTGCGGATCGTCCCCGACGGCGTCGTGGGCGAGTTGTACCTCGGCGGAGTCCAGTTGGCGCGCGGTTACGCCTCGCGGGCCGACCTCACCTCGGAACGTTTTGTGGCCGACCCGTTCGGCGCGCCGGGTACCCGGCTCTACCGGACCGGCGATCTGGTGCGCCGCAACCCGGCGGGCGATCTGGAGTATCTGGGCCGCACCGACTTTCAGGTCAAGTTGCGCGGCCAACGGATCGAGCTGGGTGAGATCGAGGCCGCCCTCGCAAGCGCTCCGGGCGTGGTCCACGCGGCCGCAACCGTGGTGTCGTCGGCCGGTGGTGAACATCTCGTCGGGTATGTTGCGGCCCGGCCGGGACAGATCCTGGATCTCGACGCGGTGAAGTCGGCGGTGTCGGTGGATCTGCCGGAGTACATGCGGCCCGGGCTATGGGTGCAGCTGGACTCGGTGCCGCTGAACACGGCCGGCAAGCTCGATCGAAAAGCGCTGCCGCAGCCGACATTCGAGTCATCGGAGTATGTCGCCCCGACCACCGATCGGGAATCCGCGGTCGCCGACGTGTTCGCCGACGTGCTGGGTGTGGAACGGGTCAGTGTGGTCGACTCCTTCTTCGACCTCGGCGGCAACTCCCTGTCGGCGACCCGGCTGGCGGCACGACTCGGCGACGCGCTGGGTGCCGACGTGTCGGTGCGCATGGTGTTCGATGCCCCGTCGGTGCGCGAGATCGCACAAACCGTTGTCACCGAGGGCGATTCGACGGTGGTGCCGCTGGTGGCGGTGACCCGTCCCGATCCGCTTCCGCTGTCCTTCGCGCAACGCCGGATGTGGTTCATCAATCAGTACGACCCGAGTTCTGCGGCCTACAACATCGTGTCCGGTCTCCGCCTGACCGGCGATCTCGACGTCGAGGCGCTGCGCGCCGCGTTCGGTGACGTGGTGAGACGACACGAGATCCTGCGCACCGTCTATCCGCGGCGTGACGGCAATCCGGTACAGGTCATCGAGAGTGCCGAACTCATCGCCGATCGACTCGACTGGGCGGTGAGCCCCGATCACGCAGGCATCGTCGAGGCGGCCGGTGACGGATTCGATGTCAGCCACCAGTGGCCGATCCGGATTCGGGTGCACGCCGAGTCGGATACGCGCCACGTCCTGGTGGTGGTCGTCCATCACATCGCCGCGGACAATGAGTCGGTTCGACCGCTCGTGCGAGATCTGGTGTCCGCCTACACAAGTCGCCTGACGGGCGGCGAACCGGGTCTGCTCCCGCTGCCGGTGCAGTTCGCCGATGTCGCGATCTGGCAGCGTGCGGTCCTCGGGGACGCATCGGATCCGACGTCGGTGCTGGGCCGGCAACTCGACCACTGGCGCACTGCGCTGGCCGATCTTCCGGATCTGCTGGAGATCCCCACCGATCATCCACGACCGCCGGTCGCGTCGATGCGTGGCCGCACCACCGCCTTCGCGTTCCCGGACACCACCGTGGCGCG
Source organism: Gordonia sp. VNK1 (assembly GCF_040049135.1). Lineage (NCBI taxonomy): Bacteria > Bacillati > Actinomycetota > Actinomycetes > Mycobacteriales > Gordoniaceae > Gordonia > Gordonia sp. VNK1. Next base: position 111,812 of record NZ_JBDZDJ010000011.1, read on the forward strand.
GATCGCCGAGGTGGCACGCGGCGCCGACGTCACCCCGTTCATGGTCGTCCACGCCGCCCTGGCGGTGCTGCTGTCACGACTGTCGGCCACCGACGACATCGCGATCGCGACACCGATCGCCGGCCGCGGCCGCCCCGAGGTCGCCGAGCTCATCGGTATGTTCGTCAACACCCTGGTGCTGCGCACCGCGGTCGACCCGTCGGCGTCGTTCACCGACCTGCTCGCCGAGGTCCGCACCACCGATCTGGCGGCCTTCGACAACTCCGACGTTCCCTTCGAGTTGCTCGTCGAGCGCCTCAATCCGTCACGCTCGCAAGCGTTTGCGCCACTGGCCCAGGTGATGCTGAACGTCGTCGACGACACCGCGGGCACGGCGTCGCTTCCGGGATTGACAGTGGAACCGGCCGAGACCGGCGACCACCCGGCACAGGTGGATCTGAGTCTGGAGATCCGGCAATCCGATCGCGGCTGGGCCGGCGCGCTGACCTACGCCACCGACCTGTTCGACGAACCGGGGATCGAGACGTTCATCGCCCGGTTGATCGCACTACTGGACACCGTCACCGCCGATCCGACCGTCGCGGTCGGTGATGCGCCCATCTTCGCCGAGATCGACGACGTGCTCGGCTGGTCACACGGCGAGACGGTCGAGATCGGCGCGAACCCGGAGGCGCTGGGTGATCTGGTGCTCGCCGCGCTGGGTGACGCACCGGATACAGCGGCCCTGGTCTTCGAGGATCGTCGGGTATCGCGGGGTGAGTTCGGCGCGCTGGTGTCCTCGTTGGCGCGTCGTCTGGTGACGCTGGGTGTTGGTCCGGATACCGCTGTGGCGGTGGCGATCCCACGCTCTATCGAGATGCTGGTGGCGATCCACGCGGTCGTCGTCGCGGGTGGGCACTATGTGCCGGTGGACCCCGACGCCCCGGTCGAGCGGGTGGCCTACATGCTCGAGACGGCAGGTGCCGGGCTGATGCTGGTCGCGGGTCGAGATACGCTGTGGCCGTCGCAGATTCCCGGCGTGGCGACCGTCGAGGTCGATGCGCACCGTCCGGCGCAGGTGCAACCCTTCGATCCGAGTGAACGCCGGGGGTCTCTCACCGCGGACTCGGCGGCGTATACGTTGTTCACCTCCGGCTCCACCGGACGGCCCAAGGGTGTGACGGTGTCGCACGGCGCCATCGTCAACCGCCTGCTGTGGATGCAATCACGCTTCGGCTTGACCGGCGACGACGTCGTGCTGCAGAAGACCCCGGTCACCTTCGATGTCTCGGTGTGGGAACTGTTCTGGCCGCTGATGACGGGCGCACGCCTGGTGATCGCCCGCCCCGACGGGCATCGCGATCCGCAGTATCTGGCGGAAACGATCGCCGCCGAGAGGGTCTCGGCACTGCACTTCGTGCCGTCGATGCTGGCGGTGTTCTGCGACGTGCTCGGCTCAGACGGTCTGGGCGACCTGCGCAGTGTGCGTTCATTGTTCACCTCTGGTGAGGCGCTGACCGCCGCCACCGCCACGGCTGCGTTGACCGGATTGCCGGATGGTGTTGCGCTGCACAACCTGTACGGTCCGACCGAGGCGGCCGTCGACGTCACCCATCATCAGGTGGCACTCACCGACGAGGTGATCCCGATCGGTACGGCGGTCTGGAACACCGCAACCTACGTCCTCGACCAGCGTCTGCGCCCGGTACCGGCGGGTGTGGCCGGTGAGCTGTATCTCGGCGGGGTCCAGGTGGCACGTGGGTACGCCGGTCGTCCCGATCTGAGTGCGGATCGCTTCGTCGCCGATCCGTTCGGTCCGGCGGGCGGGCGCCTGTATCGCACCGGCGATCTGGTCCGGTGGAACGCCACCGGTGAGATCGAGTATCTGGGGCGCACCGACTTCCAGGTGAAGCTGCGCGGACAGCGCATCGAACTCGGCGAGATCGAGTCGGTGGTGGCCGCCGCACCCGGCGTCACCCATGTGGCCGCCGCGGTGGTGACCACTCCGGGTGGCGGTCGCATCCTGGCCGCCTACGTGGCCGGCGGACCACAGGTGCGGGTCGAGCTCCTCGAGGAGCTCTCCCGCGACCGGCTGCCCGAGTACATGCGACCGGATTCCTGGACGGTGCTCGACACGATGCCTCTCACGGTGTCGGGCAAGATCGACCGAAAGGCACTGCCCGAGCCGGTCATCGGGGTCTCCGGCGCTCCGGACGCGCCGACGAATGCCACCGAAACACTGATCGCCGAGATGACCTCGGGCATCCTCGGACTGCCCGGGATCGGGGTGAACGATTCGTTCTTCGCGCTCGGCGGGGATTCGATCATGTCGATTCAGCTCTCGGCGATGCTGCGTGCGGCGGGGCTCGGAATCCGTCCGCGAGACATCTTCGAGCGCAAGACGGTTCGCGGGCTGGCGGCATTGGCCACCGCTGGTGGCGATGACATCCTGCTCGAGTTGCCCGGTGGTGGGATCGGGGAGATGCCGCTGCTCCCCGTCGCCCGGTGGATGCTGGAACGAGCCGATTCCGCCGAGGACTACGCCGACTTCAGCCAGGCCATGGTGGTGACCCTGCCCGCGGGTGCCGACGCAGCACTCATCGGCGACGTGGTGGGCGCCGTCGTCGCCGCACATCCGATGTTGTCGGCGCGTCTCGCCGAGACCGACGGAGAAGAACCCGTGCTGGTGGCGGGAGGACCGTTCGAGGCTTCGGCCGCCGTCGAGGTGCGCCCGACACCGGTCTCGCCCGGGACCGACGACGTCGTGAGCGCGCACGCCGACGCCGCACTGCGACTCGATCCGGCCGCGGGGGCGATGGTGAGATGCGTTGCGCTGCTACCGGAATCGGGTGAGGGCGGTCGGCTGGTGATCGTTGTTCACCACCTGGCGGTGGATGCGGTGTCGTGGCAGACCATCATCGCCGACCTGGCAAGTGCAGGTGCACAGCGCGCACGAGGCGACGCAATCGGCCTTCCCGCCGAGGGAACCTCGATGCGCCGCTGGGCGGCGGCCATCACCGATCTCGTGGGTTCGCGCGCACACGAGGCCGACCTCTGGGATCGCATGCTGCCGGCCGGGCGGACATCGCCGGTCGGCGAACTCGACCCGGTCCGGCATCGCGACAAGGCATTCGGGTCTCTGCACCGGCAGATTCCGGCGGAGACCGCCGAGCGGGTACTGGTCGAGGTGGCCGCGGCATTCCGTGCCGGGGTGCACGATGTGCTGCTCGCGGCGTTGGGAATCGCCCTCGCCCGGCTCCGCGCGCGAGGTGAGACGAGCGTCGACGACGACGGACGGGGAGCGGCCCCCACCGACGTCACGGTGCTGCTCGAGGGACACGGCCGCGAAGAGCACATCGCCGCGGGCGCCGATCTGACCCGGACCGTCGGATGGTTCACCGGCATCGCGCCGGTCACCTTCGGGGTGGCGGCTCCGGCCACCGATGGTGAGCTGATCGCGATCGTCAAGGGTGTGAAGGAGACACTCGCCGCCCTACCCGATCACGGAATCGGCTTCGGCGTCCACCGATACCTCATGCCGGGATCCCCGATCGCCGACCGCCCGCTGCCCGAGATCACGCTCAACTATCTCGGCAATGTCAGCGGCGCGCCGCTCGACGCCGACGGATCACAGGGGCATCAGACCGAGACGGTCGCGTTTGCACCGGTGCCGCAGCGTCACCGGCTCGCCGGCACCATTCGGGGAGACATGGTGGCGCCCGGGGTGCTCGACGTCACCGTCTCCACCGTCCCCTCGTCGTCCGGACGGATCCTGGAGGTCGACTGGCGCCATCAGCCGGACGCACTCTCGGATGACGAGATGGGTTCGGTTGCGCAGTATTTCACCGAAGCCCTGGCGGAGATGGTCGCGTTGGTCGCACGCGTCGACGAGGTGGGACCGTCGCCGTCGGACATCCCCGGTGCCGACCTGACGCAATCGGAACTCGATCGGCTCTGCGCCGAGCACCCGGGTGCGCAGATCTGGGCGCTCTCGCCACTGCAGAAGGGCCTGCTCTTCGAGTCCGAACTCGCCGCCGCTCGCGGCGACGTGGACGTCTACGTCATGCAGTCGACCGTGGGGATCGACGGAGATGTCGATGCGGCGCGCCTGGGCGAGGCCGTCGACGCGCTCACCCGGCGGCACGCCGCACTGCGCTCGGGGTTCGTGCGGACCGACGTCGGGCATCCGGTCGCGGTGGTGGCTCCCTCGGTGGACACACCGACGAGGATCGAGGATCTGTCGGACCTGACCGACGTCGCGGCCGCCGACCGCCTCGACGAGATGCGCCGTGCGGAGAACTCCCGGCCGTTCGATCTCGCGCGCGGCCCCCTGCTGCGGTTCCTGCTGGTGCGCATGCCCGGTGATCGCCACACCCTGGTCCTGACCAACCATCACATCATCATCGACGGATGGTCGGCGCCCCTGATACTCGCCGATCTGATTTCGGCCTACCGCACCGGCTCGACGGTCACCGACGCTGGTGAGCGGCCCGTCGTCGAGTACGACCGGTATCTGGAATGGCTTGCAGCACAGGACATCACCGCTGGACTCCAGGCGTGGGACACGCTGCTGGCGCCGCTCGAGAGGCCCACCCTCATCGGGTCCGGACGACCGATCACCGCCGAGGCGGCGCCGCAGAAATCCACGGTGACGCTCGGCGCCGAAACCACCGCGGCCCTCACCCGGCTCGCCCGATCGGCCGAGGTGACCAACGCCGAGATCATCCAGTTCGCCTGGGCGCTGCTGCTGTCGCGCATCACCGGCGAGACGATCGTCTCCTTCGGTGAGACCGTATCGGGCCGGCCGTCGGTACTCGACGGCGTCGATCGCACCGTCGGCCTGTTCATCAACACCGTGCCGGTGGTCGTGGATGTGGCCGACGAACAGGTGATCTCCGAGGCTCTTCGCCGCCTGCACGAGGGCAAGCTCACGGTGCTCGACCATCAGCATGTCGGGCTCGGCGAGTTGACCACGCGCTCGGGTTTCGCTGCGCTGTTCGACACCCTGACCGTCTACGAGTCCTACCCGGTCGACGCGGCGCAGGCACTGGCAACCGCCGATGATGCCGCCGGGATGCGGGTGAACGCCGTCGAGATGGCCGACGCCACGCACTACCCCGTGGCATTGGGCGCGTCGCCGGTGGGCGACGACCTCACACTGTCGTTCACGTTCCTGCCCGGCGAGATCTCGGCCGACCACATCGAGGTGTACCGGGATGCATTCGTGACCCTGCTCGGCCAGATCATTGCGACCCCCGACGCCCGTATCGGTGATCTCGTTCTGCTCGAGGCGGATTCGGTCGATCGTGTGCTCGCATGGTCACGCGGGGCGACGTCGACGCCCTCGACCCGATCCCTGCCGGACCTCGTGGACGACAGCGTCCGGGCGACACCGGATGCGACGGCTCTGATCTTCGGGCAGGCCGAGATGACCTACCGCGAATTCGGTGACCGCGTCGAGGCGTTGGCGCGCGATCTGGCGGCGACGGGTGTCACGACCGACGTCGCGGTCGCCGTGGCCATCGAGCGTTCGCCGGAATTGCTGATCGCGATCCACGCGATCGTGCGCGCGGGCGGACACTACGTGCCGCTGGACATCGACGCACCGACGAGTCGCCTTCAGTACATGATCTCCACGGCCGGGGTGCGTGTCATTCTCACCGGACCCGACGTGCCCTCGGCGGTGACTGTGGTACTGGAAACACCAGACGTGCACGGCATTCCGGTGGTGGCCGTGGACGCTTCCGGACCTGTTCCCCGGAGCGGCGCACCGACGCCGGCGGCAACGGCAACGGCGATTCCCGAGTCGGCCGCCTACACGCTGTTCACCTCCGGCTCGACCGGAGCACCCAAGGGAGTCACGGTCTCGCACGCGGCGATCGTGAATCGTCTCGAGTGGATGCAGTCCGAGTTCGCGCTCGGGTCTTCGGACGTGGTGGTGCAGAAGACACCGGCAACATTCGATGTGTCGGTGTGGGAGTTGTTCTGGCCGTTGATGTCCGGCGCGACCCTGGTGATCGCCAGGCCGGACGGACATCGCGACCCGCGGTATCTCGCGGAGCTGATGGCCCGCCACGCGGTCACCACGGTGCACTTCGTCCCGTCCATGCTCGCCACCTTCCTCGACGTGCTCGGCGAGGACGACCGCCACGCGCTCACCGCGGTCCGGCAGGTCTTCACCTCCGGTGAGGCGCTACCGGCGGCCGTGGCGCAGGAGACGCTGACCGCGCTGCCCACCGCACGCCTGCACAATCTCTACGGTCCCACCGAGGCGGCCGTCGACGTCACGCATCACGAGGTCGTGCCCTCGGATACCGTGGTGCCGATCGGGGTGCCCATCGCGAACACGACCACCCACGTGCTCGATCGGCGTCTGCGTCCGGTGCCCGTCGGCATCGCCGGTGAGTTGTATCTCGGCGGCGTCCAGCTCGCGCGCGGCTACGCGGGCCGCAGTGACCTGTCCGCGGATCGCTTCGTCGCCAATCCCTTTGGTGGTGCGGGATCGCGGCTCTACCGCACCGGTGATCTCGTGCGATGGGACTCCACGGGCCGCCTCGAGTATCTGGGGCGTACCGATTTCCAGGTGAAGCTGCGCGGGCAGCGCATCGAACTGGGCGAGATCGAGGCCGTTCTCGTCGCCGTTCCCGGTGTCGTCCACGCAGCGGCGTCGGTGATCGATGGACCCGGTGGTCAGCAGTTGGTCGGTTACCTCTCGGGCACAATCGATCTGGATGATGTCCGGGAGGCGGTCGAGGATCGGCTGCCGGCGTACATGCGACCGACCGCCTGGATGGTGCTCGATCCGATGCCGTTGAGTTCCTCGGGCAAGATCGACCGTCGCGCACTGCCCCGACCACAGGTCGCCGACAGCGGGATCGTCGAACCCGCGTCGCCCGTCGAGGCGGTCATCGCCGAGATCGTCGCCGACGTCCTCGGCCTCGAGCAGGTGTCGGTCACCGCGGGCTTCTTCGAACTCGGCGGGAACTCGCTGTCGGCCACCCGCCTGGTCTCACGCCTGTCGAGGGCGCTGTCGGCCGACATCTCGCTGCGGACGGTTTTCGACTCGCCGAGTGTCCGTGACCTGGCGCGTCACCTGGACATCGGAGCCGGTTCCGTCCTGCCGCCGATCACCGCGGCACCGCGCCCTGGGCGCATTCCGTTGTCCTACGCGCAGCGCCGCATGTGGTTCATCAATCGCTTCGACCCCGACTCGTCGGCGTACAACATCGTGGCGGCGCTGCGCCTGCGCGGTGCCCTTGACGTCGATGCCCTGCATTCGGCGGTGGCCGACGTGGTGAGCAGGCATGAGGTCCTGCGCACCACCTACCCCGTCGTCGACGAGGAGCCGGTCCAGAAGATCTGGAGTACCGACAACGCTGTCGCGCAGCTTGATTGGGCGCAGGTGACAGATCTCGACGAGTTGTCGGCGGTGGCCGGCCGCGGTTTCGACGTCACCGTCGAGACTCCGCTGCGCGTGCGCGTCATGCGCGAAGCGGACGATCGGCACGTGCTGCTCATCGTGTGGCACCACATCGCCGGCGACGGAGAGTCCATCCGACCGTTCGTCACCGACCTGGTGGCCGCCTATCGAGCTCGTCGGTCCGGTGCCGAACCCGAACTGCCAACGCTCGCAGTGCAATTCGCCGACGTCGCGATCTGGCAGCGGGCCGTGCTGGGCGAGGTCGACGAACCCGATTCGGTCGTCGGCAGACAACTGGGCCATTGGCGTGAGACCCTGGCCGCGCTGCCTGATGTCATCGCCCTGCCGACCGACCGGGTCCGGCCCGAGGTCGCCACCCTGCGCACCGAAACCGTCGACTTCGAACTCGATCCCGATCTCGTCGGTCGAATCGTCTCGCTGGCCGATCACCGTGGCGCAACGACATTCATGGTGGTGCACGCGGCCTTGGCGGTGTTGCTGTCACGCCTGTCGGCCGGCCACGACATCGTGGTCGCGTCACCGGTGGCCGGGCGCGGCAGTCCGGAGCTCGATGACCTCGTCGGCATGTTCGTCAACACCGTGGTGTTGCGCACCCACGTCGACTCGGCGGCGGACTTCGGCGCGCTCTTGGACTCCGTCCGCGATACCGACCTCGACGCATTCGCGCACAGCGACCTACCATTCGAGTATCTGGTAGAGAAACTCGCCCCGGTGCGTACCCAGGCGTTCGCGCCGCTCGCGCAGGTGATGCTCAACGTCCTCGACGACACCCCGGGAATCGTCGAGTCGACCGACCTGAGCATCGAACCGTTGCCGACACCGGATCGCCCGTCGCAGATGGACATGACGTTCGAGATCGTCCGGGGTCGGGATCTGTCCCCGTGGCAGGCGAGTGTGCGGTACGCGACCGATCTCTTCGACAGGTCGACGATCGTCGCCGTCGTCGACCGTCTGATCCGCATCCTGGAGGCCGTCACCGACGACCCGACCATTGCCGTCGGCGACGTCGTGATCACCTCGCGTGCGGAGCAGCAGCTCCTCGCGGCGTTGCCCCGACCCGGGCGGCAGAATCCGAACGCCGCGGCCACGGTACTCGATCTCCTCGATGAGGTTGTCGTACGTCATCCGGATCGCATCGCCGTCACCGCCGGTGGGCAGAGCCTGACCTACGCCGAACTCGATCGGCAGTCGTCCAGGCTGGCCGCCTCCCTGCTGGATGCCGGGGTGACACCGGGCTCGTTCGTGGGCTTGGCGGTACGTCGCTCGACGGTGCTTCCGGTGGCGATCATCGCGATTCTCAAGACCGGCGCCGCCTATGTCCCGATCGACGTGAGCAATCCCGACGATCGGCTGCGGCACATCATCGACGATGCGTCGCCGGCCTGCATCGTGGTGGATTCGACGACGCGGGAGTCACTTCCGGCCACCGATGCCGCTCGATTGGATATCGACGACCTGCCCGCCCATGGCGGCACCCGCCTCCGCGATGTCACGGTGCGCCCCGGCGACGCCGCATACATGATCTACACCTCGGGCTCGACAGGTCGACCCAAGGGCGTCGTCATCGGGCATCGGCAGGTCGTCGCACTCATGGATGGCGCCGCCGAACTGTTCGAGTTCACCGAGGCCGATGTGTGGACGATGTTCCACTCCTACGCATTCGACTTCTCGGTGTGGGAACTGTGGGGGCCGTTGCTCACCGGCGGACGTCTGGTCATCGTCGATCGTGATCTTGCCCGTGACCCCGACGAATTCCTCCGCCTGGTGCGCGACGAGGGGGTGACCGTCCTCAATCAGACGCCCTCGGCCTTCTATCAGTTCATCACCGCCCGTGAACGTGCGAACGCCGATCTCCCGTTGCGTTACATCGTCTTCGGCGGGGAGGAGCTGAGCTTCGACCAGGTTCACCGCTGGTACTCGACGGTTCCCGATGACCGGCCGACCTTGGTCAACATGTACGGGATCACCGAGACGACGGTGCACGTCACCTTCGCCGAGCTGGACGCGTCGATGGTGGGCCACGGTGGTCCCAGCGTCGTCGGGCGTGCCCTGAGTGCCTTGGGTATCGCCATTCTGGACGAACGTCTGCACCCCGTTCCGCCCGGCGTGGTGGGCGAAATCTACGTCGCGGGAACACAACTCGCGCAGGGCTATCATCGACGTGCGGCGCTCACGGCGACGAGATTCGTGGCCGCCCCGGCCGGGGCGGGCGACGTCGCCGGAACCCGGCTGTATCGCACCGGCGATCTGGGTCGACGCGTCGGCGATGACATCGAATACATCGGCCGCGCCGACTCACAGATCCAGTTGCGCGGTTTCCGCATCGAACTCGGTGAGGTGGAGGCGGCACTACGCCGTGTACCGGGAGTCGTCGCGGCAGCGGCGGACACCCGACGCGGCAGCGGGTCCGACGTCACCCTGGTGGGCTACGTCGTGGGCGGCGAGCAGTCGGATGACCGCGCACGGACGCTCGACCCGAAGGCGGTACGCACGGCGGTCGCGGAGTTCGTGCCCCAGTACATGGTTCCGGACGTGATCACCGTCGTCGAGTCGATTCCGTTGACATCCAACGGCAAACTCGACCGACGGGCGTTGCCGGCACCGGTGATGGAGAGCGACGCAGAGCTCATCGAACCCGGGACCGATGACGAAGCCGCAGTGCTGCAGATCTTCGCGGAGGTGCTCGGCATCGACCACCTCGGTGTCACCGAGTCGTTCTTCGATCTCGGCGGGAACTCCCTGTCGGCGACCCGCCTTGCCGCGCGCGTCGGTGAGGCCTTGTCGGTCGAGGTATCGGTGCGAAGCGTGTTCGATTTCCCGTCGGTGCGTGAACTGACCGCCGCGCTCGCATCCGGCACGAGTCGGATCGCCCCGGTGGTGCCGGTGATCCCACGGCCGCAACGTATCCCGTTGTCTTTCGCGCAGCGGCGCATGTGGTACGTCAACCGAATCGATCCGTCGTCGGCCGCCTACAACATCCCGATGGTGCTTCGTCTGAGTGGTGACCTCGACGTCGACGCGCTGCACGCGGCGGTGCTGCATGTGGTGGCGCGGCACGAGGTGCTGCACACGACGTTCCCTGCCGTCGATGGTGAGCCGTATCAGAAGATTGCCCGGGCATCGTCGGTGGCCGCCCGATTGGACTGGGATGTCGTCGACTCCGAGTCCGGGATCGCCGAGGCGGCAGAAACCGGATTCGACGTGACCACACAGTGGCCGATCCGAATCCGCCTGTGGGAGCAGGCCTCCGACGAGCATGTGCTCGCGGTGGTGGCCCATCACATCGCCTTCGACGGTGAATCGATGAGTCCCTTCGTGACCGACCTGACCTCCGCCTACGCGGCCGAGGCGCAAGAGCGGGAACCGGAACTGGCTCCGCTGGGGGTCCAGTTCGCGGACTTCGCTCTCTGGCAACATGACGTACTCGGCGACGCCGACGATCCCGACTCGGTCTTCGGGCGTCAGCTCGCGTACTGGCAGCGCAGTCTCGCGGGTGTGCCGGACCTGGTGGAACTGCCCACCGACCGGCCACGTCCACCGGTGGCCAGTGGTCGCGGCGATCGTGCCGAGGTCGAGATCCCGGCCGAGGTCGTGCGGCAGATCGGCAGCCGCGCACAAGAATTCGGTGTCACCCCGTTCATGCTGGTACACGCGGCACTGGCCGCGATGATCTCGCGCCTGACCGCCGTCGACGACATCGCCGTCGGCACGCCGGTCGCCGGGCGAGGGCAACGGGTCCTCGATCCGCTGGTCGGGATGTTCGTCAACACCCTGGTTTTGCGCACCACCGTCGATCAGGGCGGCGCCTTTGCCGACCTGCTCGCGGAGGCGAAAGCCGTCGACGTCGAGGCGTTGTCCCACTCCGATGTGCCGTTTGAGGCCGTCGTCGACGCGGTGCGGCCAAGGAGGTCGGACGCCTTCGCGCCGTTCACGCAGGTGTGGCTCACCTTCGACCAGGCGTCGCTGCCTGATTTCGGCGGTTCTGATCTTGGTGGCTCGGATATCGGGGGACAAGTCGCCGGCCTGACGGTGTCACCGTTGTCCGCCGAGACCGTGCCCGCCCGAGTCGACCTCACCGTCGGCATCGCCCCGACACCGCAGGCCCCGACACCGCAGGCCCCGACACCGCAGGCATGGACCGTCTCGTTGCTCTATGCCACCGACCTGTTCGATCACGCCACCGTCGTGCAATTCGGTGACCACCTGGTCGACATCCTGACGGCCGTCGTGGCCGATCCCGGTATGGCGGTGGGAGATCTGCCGCTGGCCACGCGTGATCGTTCGGCGGCGGCGGAGCCGGCCGCCGCAGACGTGGCCGTCGGAGCAGGCGGATACCAGGTGGTGGATCCGCTCGAGGGCATCGCGACCGAACCCATCGCGGTGAGTGGTCCCACGGTGGCGCCACGGTTGCTGCGTGAACTGTTCGCCGATGCTGCCGCGAACTTCGGGTCCCGGCAGGCAGTGATCGATGCCGACGGCGAGATGCTCACCTACGCACAGCTCGACGAACGCTCGAACCGGTTGGCGCGCTGGCTGATCGGACATCGGATCGGCACCGAGTCGCTGGTCGCGCTCGCCATCGGCCGATCCGCCCGGCTGCTGACCGCCATCTGGGCGGTGGCCAAGACCGGCGGCGCCTACGTCCCCATCGACCCGGATTACCCGGCCGAGCGCGTGACGGCGATGGTCGAGGATTCCGGTGCGGTCCTGGGATTGACGGTGAGCGAGGCCGGTGACCTCCCCGCCACCGCCACGGGCTGGTTGCGGCTCGACGATCCGGCGATCGCCGCGGAGATCGAGGCGATGGACGGTGAACCCCTCACCGACGCCGAACGTCGTCTGCCCGATCGGGTGCACAACACCGCCTACGTCATCTTCACCTCGGGCTCGACCGGACGACCCAAGGGCGTGTCGGTCACCCACACCGGACTGGCCAACTTCGCCGCCGAGGAACGACGGCGATCCAGCGCCGACGAGTACGCACGCGTCCTCGGATTCGCGTCGCCGAGTTTCGATGCCTCCGTCCTGGAGTATCTGCTGGCCACCATCAGTGGTGGAGTGCTGATCTACCGTCCGAGCGGCGCGGTCGGCGGGCCGGAACTGCAGGACCACATGATGCGTCAGGCGGTCACCCACACCTTCCTGACACCGACCGTGCTGTCGACCCTGCAGTCGAGCGCATTACCGGCGCTGCGTGTGGTCTATGCCGGTGGCGAGGCCGTGCCACAGGGACTCAAGGACGACTGGTCGGCGATGCGCCGAATCCAGAACCTGTACGGTCCGACCGAGACGACCATCGGTGTGACCATCAGTGAACCGATGCAGATGGGTACGCCGGTCTACCTCGGCGGGCCGATCAACGGTGTCGGACTGCTGGTGCTCGACGGCCGCCTCAAGCCGGTCCCCCCGGGCGTGCCCGGCGAACTGTACGTCGTCGGCCACGCGATCTCCCGCGGATACCTTCACCATCCGGCGCTCACCGCCGCGCGTTTCGTCGCCAATCCCTATGGCATCCCCGGCGATCGGATGTATCGCACCGGAGATGTCGTCCGCCGGCGCACCGACGGCTCGGGACACCAGGTGCTCGAGTACTCGGGCCGCAGCGACGACCAGGTCAAGCTGCGCGGACTGCGCATCGAACTCGGCGAGATCGAGAGCGCGCTCACCTCACACCAGGCGGTGGACTCGGCCGTGGTGGTCGGTGTCGGCGGTTCGGTCGCGACGTCGCTGGCCGCCTACGTGGTCGGCGACACCGAGCGGATCGACATCGCCGAGCTGCGGGCGTTCCTCGCCGATCGGGTGCCCGCCCACATGGTGCCGTCGTCGATCGCTGTCCTCGATGCGCTGCCGCTCACGCCGGTGGGCAAACTCGACAAGGCGGCGCTGCCCGAACCGGTCGTCGAGGCGGGGGAGTACGTGCCCCCGGCCGACGACACCGAGGCCGCGGTCGCGGCGATCTTCGGCGAGGTGCTCGGGATGGCCGAGGTGTCGGTCACCGACTCCTTCTTCGATCTCGGCGGCAATTCGCTGTCGGCCACCAAAGTGGTTGCCCGGGTGAGTGATCGGCTCTCCACCACCGTCGCGGCGCGCGACCTCTTCGACGCGCCCACCGTGCGGCGGTTGGTGCGGGCGGTCGCTGGTCGTGGCGTCGACGATCGTGAACCACTCGTCGTCGGGCCGCGACCCGAGCGCATCCCGCTGTCCTTTGCACAGCAGCGGATGTGGTTCATCAATCAGTTCGACACCACCTCGCCCGCCTACAACGTCCCGGTCGGCCTGTGGGTGACCGGCGCCCTCGACACCGACGCACTGCGCGCCGCCGTCGGCGATGTGCTGGACCGTCACGAGATCCTGCGCACCGTCTTCCCGGCGGCGGGCAACGACCCGGCAGACGACGACAGCGCAGCGCCGTATCAGCGTGTGCTCGGGGTCGGCGAGGCAATGGATCGGCTCGACTGGGCGGCCGGCGCCGACGTCGACGCGGTGCGTGCCGCCGCGACCGAGGGGTTCGACGTCACCGCCGACCTACCGATCCGGGTTCGCGTCGCGCACCGCACCCCCGACGAACACCTCCTCGTGCTGGTGACCCACCACATCGCATCCGACGCCGAGTCGGCGCCGATCCTCGCGCGAGATCTGATCACCGCGTATGAGGCCCGGGCGGCGGGGCGCACGCCGCGGTGGGTTCGGCTCGATGTGCAGTACGCCGACTTCGCGTTGTGGCAGCGGCGGATTCTGGGATCGATCGACGATCCGACGTCACGTCTGTCGGCACAACTCGATCATTGGCGCGACGAACTCGCCGATCTCCCCGAGGTGCTCGCGCTTCCGGCGGACCGTCGACGTCCGGTGGTCTTCGATCCGACGGCGGGGACCGTCGACTTCACCTTCGATGCGGAGATGCTCGGGTCGATCGCGAATCTCGCACAGGAGGTCGGCGGCACCCGCTTCATGGTGGTGCATGCCGCGGTGGCGGCCGCATTGTCGCGGCTGTGCGCCACCGACGACGTGGCGCTCGGCACAGCGGTGGCCGGCCGTGGTGATGCCGCGCTCGACGAGATGGTCGGCATGTTCGTCAACACGGTGGTCCTGCGCACCGTCCTCGATCCGGCCGAACGGGTGCGCGACCTGCTGACACGTGTTCGTGATCGAGATCTCGACGCCTTCGCCCATGCCGATGTGCCGTTCGATCAGGTCGTCGAGGCGTTGGCGCCGCGGCGTTCGACCGCCCACGCACCGCTGTTCCAGGTGGGTTTCAACTACCTCGTCGGCGCCGACATCGGCGACACCGCTCAGGAGTCACTCGGCGCGCTGGGCATCGCATTCGAGGAATCGGCCGCCCCGGCGACCAAATTCGACATGTCGTTCTCCTTCGTCGAATCGGCGCTCGCCGACGGCGCCGAGACGGCCGAGTTGCGCGGTGAGATCCAGTACGCCACAACCCTGTTCGACACCTCAACGGTCGAGCGGTTCATCGGGGTGCTGCGGGCGGTCGTCGCAGCGATGGTGGCCGACCCGGATCGGCTCGTCGGAGACATCGACATCGTCGACCCGGACACCCGGAACCGGCTGGTGCCGGCGACGTCCCGGCGATATCCCGACGTGACGGCCGCGACCCTCATCGAGATGCTCGACGCCCGCGATCTCGACGCCGATCGTCCGGCCGTCATCGAAGGCGACGAGGTGATCTCCCACCGCGAGTTCGAGGAGCGGACCAATCGGCTGGCGCGTGAGTTGATCGCCCGCGGTGTGGGTCCGGAGGTTCCTGTCGCCGTCGGGATCTCACGGTCAATGGAGTCCGTCGTCGCGGTTTGGTCGGTACTCAAGGCGGGCGGGGCGTACCTGCCGGTGGACCCGCGTCACCCGGCCGAGCGGATCGCGCACATGCTCACCGACTCGGGGGTTGGCGTCGGTGTGACCCGGGCCGCCGACCGAGCCGCCTTCGACGACGTATCCTCCACCGAATGGGTGGTCCTCGACGAGCGGGGCACCGACGAGCAGGGCACCGACGAGCAGGGCCCCGACGAGCAGGGCACCCGGGCGCGAACGGCCATGCACCCGGCCGCGGCCATCGACGCCGCCGAGCGGCGTGGACCGGTGACGCTCGACTCGCTGGCCTATTTGATCTACACCTCCGGGTCGACCGGCCGCCCCAAGGCCGTTGCGGTGTCACACCGCGGCGTGGCCGACCTGGTCGCCGAACAACGAGCCCTCAGTGGCCTGGGCGGGTCCGCCGAGGACCTACGCGTGCTCCACGTGGCATCGCCGAGCTTCGATGCGGCGTTCTTCGAGATGATCTGGGCGATCGGTCTCGGCGGCACCTTGGTGGTCTCACCCGCAGAGGTCTACGGCGGAGACGACCTGACGCAGGTCATCCGGGCCGGCGCGGTGACCGACATGGTGATCACGCCGTCGGTGCTCGCGACGCTCGATCCGGATCGGTTGCCGACGCTGCGGCACCTGACCACCGCCGGCGAGGCCTGCCCGCCCGAACTGGTGGATCGCTGGGCCCCGAGAGTGGCGATGTCCAATCTGTACGGCCCGTCGGAGACCACGGTGTGGGCCACTGTCGCAACGATGGGGGTCGATCGGCCGGTCACCATCGGCCGGCCGGTGCACGGATTCTCCGCCGTCGTACTCGACAACCGGCTGAATCCGGTGCCGGTCGGCGTGGTCGGCGAGCTCTACCTGATGGCCGACGGCCTGGCGCGCGGGTATCTGGGTCGTTCTGCGCTCACCGCGGAGCGGTTCGTCGCCGCACCGTTCGGGCGGCCCGGTACGCGGATGTACCGGACCGGCGACCTCGTGCGCTGGACCCCGGGTGCCGAACTCGACTACGTCGGACGTTCGGATTTCCAGGTCAAGGTCAACGGGCAGCGTGTGGAGCTCGGCGAGATCGACGCCGCGCTGGTTGCCGATCCCGCTGTGGCGCAAGCCTTCACCCTGGGTGTGCCGGGGCCGCGGGGCAACATGCGGCTGGTGGCCTACGTCGTCGGCGCGAGTGCCGATCTCGACGTCGCCGCGCTACGCGAGCGGGTGGCGGGAGGTCTCGCCGAGTACATGGTGCCCTCGGCGATCGTCGCCCTCGACGCCATCCCGCTCACCCCGACCGGAAAACTCGACCGGGCCGCGCTCCCGCAGCCGACGCTGTCCGACGACGAGGGTCACCACGCTCCGTCGACCCCGACCGAACAGGTCATCGCCGACGTCTTCGCCATGGTGCTCGGACAGAAGCGGGTGTCGGTCACGCAATCGTTCTTCGAACTCGGTGGCGACAGCATCATGTCGATCCAGCTGTCCTCGCTGCTGCGTGCGGCGGGGCTGTCGGTGTCGCCGCGGGAGATCTTCGTCCACCGCACGGTCCGCGGCCTGGCCGCGGTCGCGCGGGCCGATCGGGGCGAGTCCCTGGCCGAGCTGACCGGCGGCGCGGTGGGGCCTGTCCAGACGCCGCCGATGGCGCACTGGTTGCTCGAACATGCCACCACGCCAGGCGATCTCGATGATTTCTCACAGTCGGCGGTGCTGGTGCTGCCCACGACGATCGACGCCGGTGACCTGACCGAGGTGATCACAGCCGTCGTCGAGCACCATGCGATGCTCTCGGCGACCATGCGCGTCGACGACACCGGCACACCCGAACTGATCGCCGGCACCCCGTTCGATGCGACCCGCTGCGTCCACACCGTCGAGGCGGCCGGCGCGCCCGGTTCGGCGGAGTTCACCGAGGCGATCACCACGGCACATGCGCAGGCGCTGACGCGTCTCGACCCGTCGTCGGGTGTGATGACACAGTTCGTCGCGGTGGTTCCGGCAAAACATTTTGCGCCCGAACATGATGCGCCGGGACGGCTCATCGCTGTGGTGCATCACCTCGCCGTCGACGCCGTGTCGTGGCAGGCCATCATCACCGATCTCGCCACCGCGTGGGCGCAGCGCGCGGCCGCCGCACCCATCGAGCTGCGACCGGTCGGCACCTCATATCGACGCTGGGCCGCCGTACTCGGTGAGCTCGCCGCCGGGGATCACCGATTCTGGGAACGACAACTGCCGATCGACGGGGCCGGTATCGGACGCCCGTTCGACGGTGAGCGCGACCGGCTGTCCACAGTGTGCAGCCACGCCGTCGATCTGGACGAGTCGCTCACCGAGGCGCTCCTGACCCGTGTCGCAACGGCTTTCGCCACCTCCGTCGACGATGTCCTGCTGGGCGCGCTGACGGCCGCTCTCGGTCAACTCGGCGGCGACCGGATCTCGGTGCTGCTCGAGGGACACGGCCGCGAGGAGGAACTCGCACCCGGAGCCGACCTGGCACGAACGGTGGGGTGGTTCACCTCCATCGCGCCGCTGACCGTCGAGGTCGCCGACGTCGCGATCGACGACCCGGACACCCTTCTGTCAATGGTCAAGACGGTCAAGGAGATCCGCCGCGCCATGCCGGACGGCGGGCTGTCCTTCGGGCCCGCGCGCTACCTCGATCCGTCCTCGCCCCTGCGGTCGCGACCGCTGCCGGCCGTCGGCTTCAACTACCTCGGCAACGTCGGTACCGGTGGTGCCGGTGGCGAGGTAGCGCAGGAGTCGACGCCCACCCCGTTCACCCCTGCGCCTGAGCGATATGAGCTCCCGGCGTCGGTGTCGGGGGCATTGGTGGCGCCGGCGTCGTTGTCGGTCAACGCCGCCGTCGCGGTGATCGATGGTCGCCGCACCCTGCACGCCGATTTCTCCTTCCCCGCAGCGGTTCTCGCGGAGTCGGAGGTGGCCGGGATCGCGCAGCGGTGGACCGCAGCGCTGGGCGCGATCGTCGATCACCTCGACGCCGGCGCCCGACCGGGCCGTACCCCATCGGATGTTCTCGCCCCCGGTGTGACCCAGATCGATGTCGACGAGATCGATGCGGTGCACCCGGAGGCGCAGATCTGGCCCCTCTCGCCGCTGCAGAACGGTCTGTACTTCCAGGCCGAACTGGCCGCGGCCGATCACCTGCCGGACGTGTACATCACCCAGGCGACCATCGGTCTGCGCGGCGCGGTGGACCCGGACCGGATGCGGGCGGCGGCCGATGCGGTGATGGCGCGTCACGCGATCCTGCGATCGGGGTACCGGCGCACCTCGGCGGGCACCGTGGTGGCCGTGGTGCCCCCGGTGGTCGCCGCGGAGTTCTCCACAGTCGACCTCCGGGAGGTTGCCGAGCAGGAGCGGGACGAGCGCCGCGCCGCGCTCGCCGACGAACTGCGCCTGCGGCGGTTCGACATGTCGCGGCCCGGGCTGATCCGGTTCACCCTCGTCATCGAGGGCGATCGGCGACACAGCCTCATCATCACCAACCACCACATCCTGTTGGACGGGTGGTCGGGCCCCCTGCTGATCACCGATCTGCTGACGATGTATCTGACCGGCGCCGACACGGATCCGACCGGCACCTCCATGACGGCCGAGCGTGGGGACGTGCCCGACTATGATGCCTTCCTGCGCTGGCTGGGCCGGACCGACCCCGATGCCGGGCTTGCCGCCTGGCGGGAATGCCTACGGTCAATCGACGGTCCCACCCTGGTGGCGCCGGTGACCGAGACGGCATCGCAGCGACCACTGCCGCAGGATCTGGTCGTCGAATTGGACGGCTCGACCACCGCGGCGCTCGCCGAACTGTCCCGGACGCACGGCGTGACGATGTCGACCGTGGTGCAGGGCGCGTGGGCGATCCTGTTGTCGCGGATGACCGGTCAATCGACCGTGGTCTTCGGTGAGACCGTCTCCGGGCGGCCCGCCGACCTCGACGGTGCAGCCGCCATCGTCGGGCTGTTCATCAACACCATCCCGGTCGTGGCGACGGTGGACTCGGACATGACGATCGGTGGTGTACTCGCCGAACTGCACCGGTCCAAGACCGCCGTTCTCGACCATCATCACCTCGGCTTGGCCGACATCGCGGCCACGGTGGGGGAGAGCGTCCTCTTCGACACCCTCACCGTCTACGAGTCCTACCCGGTGGACACCTCCGCCGCGGCCGAACTGACCGCCGACGGCGGGCTCACGGTGAGCGCGGCATCCGGTCGTGATGCCACGCACTACCCACTGAATCTGGCCACCTCCCCGACGCCGGACGGGCTCACGCTGTCACTCAAGTACCTGCCGGATGTCTTCGACGAGGCGACCGTGTCGGCATTCTCCTCGGCACTGGTGCATCTGCTCGAGACGATGGCGGCAGAACCCGGACGCCTACTGCGCACCGTCGGTCTGCTCGATGCGCGGGCCGCCGCGGGCCGGCTCACCCGACGCGGACCCGAACCCGAGGACACCCTCACGCTGCCCGAGATGCTGCAGCGGTCGGCGGCGGCACATCCGGAATCCACCGCGGTGATCTGGGGAGATCGCACGCTGCGGTATCGGGAACTCGACGAGCAGAGCAATGCGCTCGCGCGGCTGTTGCTCTCGCATGGCGTCGGGCCGGAAGAGGCTGTGCTGGCGGCATTTCCGCGCTCCGATCTGGCGCAGGTGGTGCTCTGGGCGGTGGTCAAGACCGGAGCCGTCTTCACCCCCGTCGACCCCAAGTACCCCAGCGATCGTGTGCGCATGGTGGTCGAGGACAGCGGCGCGCGCCTCGGATTGGTCGACGCATCCGCCCGGTCGGAGATGCCCGACGGCGCGGAATGGCTGGGCGTCGACCATTCGTTCCTCGAATCCGTTGTCGCGCAATGGTCCACCGCACCGATCTCCGACCTCGAACGGGGCCACGGGATCCGGCCGGACAACGCGGCGTACATGATCTTCACCTCGGGATCGACCGGACGGCCCAAGGGCGTGATGGTCACCCACAGCGGTCTGCGCAACGTCGCCACCGGGCTGCGTGACGAGCATCGGTCGAACTCGTCGAGCCGGTGGCTGGGGGTCAGTTCCCCGGCGTTCGACGCCTCGATGATGGAGGTCCTCGGTGCCTACGTCGAGGGCGGCACGATGGTCGTGGCGCCGGCCGACACCTACGGTGGACCGGAACTGGCCCGATTCATCCGCGAACACGATGTGACACACGCATTCCTGGTGCCCAGCGTTGCCGCGTCGATGCCGACCTTCGGTGACGGAGCTCTGGCCGACCTGCTATTGGGTGGTGAAGCCGTCCCGGCGAGCGAGATCGCACGATGGACGGCCGCGGACTCCTCACGGGCCCTCTACAACGTCTACGGTCCGACGGAGACGACGATCATCGCGGTGACCTCCGCTGCGATGCGCGGTCAACCGATCACCATCGGCGACGCCCTGCCCGGCGTGCACACCCTCATCCTCGATCAGTGGTTGCGGCCGGTGCCCACCGGAGTCGCCGGCGAACTGTATCTCGCCGGGCCGGCACTGGCCCGGGGCTACGCACACCACGGTGGGCTGACCGCCGAGCGATTCGTCGCCGATCCCTACGACGCGCCCGGATCGCGGATGTACCGCACCGGTGATCTGGTGCGCTGGCGCTCCGACGACACCATCGAGTATCTCGGTCGATCGGACTTCCAGGTCAAGGTGCGCGGACTGCGCATCGAGATGGGTGAGATCGAATCGGCGCTGCGGCGCGTCGACGGGGTGGCCGCGGCCGTGGTCACCGCCGTCGAACGCCCGGCCGGAACGGCGCTGGCCGCCTACGTGGTCCCCGCCGAGGGGGCCCGGCCCGACCGGCGGACGATCCTGGCCGATCTCGGCCGGCTGCTACCCGCCTACATGGTGCCGGCGAGTCTGACGATCCTGGACCGGATGCCGCTGGGTCCCATCGGCAAGCTCGATCGTCGGGCCCTGCCGGAGCCCGAGTTCACCGCGACCGAGACCGTCGCGCCGAGGACTCCGGCCGAGAAGGCGATCGCCGCGGTGTTCGGCGAGGTCCTCGGGATCGCCGAGGTGTCGGTGATCGAGTCCTTCTTCGACATGGGTGGCAACTCGTTGTCGGCGACGCGGGTGGTCGGCCGGCTCGGCGACCTCGTCGGCGACCGCGTCGGTGTGCGGACGCTGTTCGACCACCCGACGGTGGAGTCGCTCGCCGGCCATCTCGATCACACGCGAACACGTCCGTCGGCCCCGATCGTCGTCGGGCGGCGGCCCGATCGTGTGCCCTTGTCACTGGCGCAGCAGCGGATGTGGTTCATCAACCAACTCGATCCCGCCTCGTCGGCGTACAACATCCCGACGGTCCTGCGGCTGACGGGTGATCTGGACGTCGAGGCCCTGCGCGCGGCGCTCGACGACGTGATCACCCGGCACGAGGTCCTGCGCACCATCTATCCGGCGACATCCGGCGACCCGGCACAGCAGATCATCGATGCGCGGACCGCCGCCGACGATCTCGATTGGGCGGTGGTCGGTGATCTCGATTCCGTCGTCGCCTCGGCCACCGACGGGTTCGACGTGACCACCGATCTGCCGGTGCGGGTGCGATTGCTCGACGAGTCACCATCGGGCGACGAGCCGCGCCACCTGCTGTCGGTCGTCGTGCATCACATCGCCGCCGACGGCGAGTCGATGGCGCCGCTGGTGCGCGATCTGATCGTCGCCTACGACGCACGACACGCAGGACGTCGGCCGGACTGGCAACCGCTGCCGCTGCAGTTCGCCGACGTCGCCGTGTGGCAACGCGAGATGTTCGGTGCGGCAGACGATCCCACGTCGCTCCTGCACCGCCAACTCCGGTACTGGGCGGATCAGCTCGCCGGCCTCCCCGACGTGGTGGCGCTGCCCGCCGATCGCATTCGCCCCGCGGTGGCCTCCCACATCGGCGACAACGTCGACTTCGAGATCCCCGCCGACACCGCTCGACGGATCACCGAGGTGGCGCGGACGTTCGGGGTCACACCGTTCATGGTCGTGCATGCGGGGTTGGCGGCCCTCGTGGCGCGGCTGTCGGACACCGACGACATCGCGATCGGCACACCGGTTGCCGGGCGGGGCCGGCCCGAATTCGACGACCTCGTCGGCATGTTCGTCAACACGTTGGTGCTGCGTACCCGGGTCGAGCAACAGTTGTCGTTCGCCGACCTCGTCGCACAGGTGAGAGCTGTTGATCTGGAAGCGTTCTCGCATTCCGAGGTCCCGTTCGAGTCGATCGTCGACGAGCTCAATCCCACTCGCTCGCAGGCGTTTGCGCCGTTGACGCAGATCATGTTGACCTTCGAACAAGCCGCGATGCCCGAACTCGCGGGCGGCGACCTGCCCGCCGATGAGGTCGCCGACCTGCGGGTGACGCCGCTACCGCCGATCGAGTATCCGGCGAAGCTGGATCTGACGGTCGGAGTGAGTGTGGCCGAAGCAGATTCGCCGTGGCGAGGTTCCCTCATCTACGCCACCGACCTGTTCGACGAATCGACCGTGGTGACCTTCGCCCGGCGCCTGGTCGCGATGATCGACACCCTGACCCGCGATCCGCAGGCGGCGATCGGTGACATACCGATCTACATCGACGGCGAGATCGACCAGGTCGTGGCGGCGTCGGTGGGCGCACGGGTCGAGGTCGAGCCGGTGACACTGACCGATCGTGTCGACCGGCAGATCGCGGCCACGCCCGACGCGGTGGCGCTGGTGTTCGGCGAGACCGAGATGACCTACGGGGAGTTCGGTACCCGGGTGACCGCGCTGGCGCGAGCGTTGATCGATCGGGGAGTGGGCGCCGAAACGGCTGTCGGCGTGGCGATTCCGCGTTCTGTCGAGCTTCTGGTGGCGGTGCATGCGGTGGTTGCCGCCGGTGGTCACTATGTGCCGGTCGACACCGACGCACCGGTCGAACGCGTCCGCTACATGCTCGAGACCGCCGACGTCGAACTGGTGATCGTGGCGGCCGAAACCTGCGCAGACTCTGTAGCGACCGCGGGCGTCGAGGTGTATCCGATCGAGTGCACGGGCCCCGTTCCGCAGGGCCCGGCATCGCCGATCTCCGACGCCGACCGACCGCAGACCTTGCGCCCGGACTCGGCGGCCTACACCTTGTTCACGTCGGGATCCACCGGACGCCCCAAGGGAGTGACGGTCTCGCATCACGCGATCGTCAATCGACTCGAATGGATGCAGTCGAGGTTCCCGTTGACCGGTGACGATGTGGTGCTGCAGAAGACGCCGGTGACCTTCGACGTCTCGGTGTGGGAGTTGTTCTGGCCGTTGATGGTCGGTGCCCGTCTGGTCATCGCCCGTCCCGACGGCCACCGGGATCCGCGGTATCTGGTCGCTGTGATGTCCGAACAGGCGGTGTCCACGGTGCACTTCGTTCCGTCGATGCTCTCGGCGTTCGTCGATGTCGTCGGCGCCGAGGCGATGGCCGGGTTGACGTCGCTACGGCAGGTGTTCACCTCCGGTGAGGCGTTGGGATCGTCGGTGTCCCGGTCGGCGCTGAGCACGCTGCCGAACGCCGCCGTGCACAACCTGTACGGCCCGACAGAGGCGGCGGTCGATGTGACCCACCACGAGGTGCGCGCGAGCGACAAGGCGGTCCCGATCGGAGTGCCGATCTGGAACACCACCACCTACGTGCTCGACCGGCGCCTGCGTCCGGTGCCCGTCGGCGTGGTCGGGGAACTCTATCTGGGTGGCGTGCAGATCGCCCGCGGATACGCCGCGCGCGCGGATCTGACCGCCGACCGATTTGTCGCGAACCCGTTCGGCGCACACCCGTTCGGCAACCCCGGCGAACGCCTCTACCGCACCGGTGACCTGGTTCGCTGGAACCGCGCCGGGGAGTTGGAGTACCTCGGTCGCGGCGACTTCCAGGTGAAGCTGCGCGGACAGCGGATCGAGCTCGGGGAGATCGAGGCCGCGCTGGCCGCCGCGCCGGGGGTCGTGCACGCCGCGGCGACGGTCGTCGACCTCCGGGGCGATCAGCGCCTCGTCGGCTACGTCAGTGGTGGCGATCCCCGGGCCGGTCTCGCATCGGTGGATCTGAATGCCGTCAAAGAGTTTGTGGCACACCGATTGCCGAAGTACATGTGCCCGTCGACGTGGATGGTGGTCGACACCATGCCGCTCAGCACCGCGGGCAAGATCGATCGCAGCCGACTGCCGTCGCCGGTGTTCGAGGCGGCCGAGTACGTGGCGCCGTCGGGTGAGACCGAGACGCTGGTGGCCCAGACCGTCGCGTCGGTACTCGGCACGGATCGGGTCGGCGCGACGGAATCGTTCTTCGACCTGGGTGGCAATTCGCTGTCGGCGGTCCGCGTGATCGCGGCCATTCGGGAAGTGACCGGCCGCGACATCGAACTGGCGTGGTTGTTCGCCGATCCGACCGTGCGGGGCCTGGCCCAACGGCTGGCCGCAGGCCCGCAGATGGAATCGGCATCGGCTGACATCGTCATCGGGTTGCGCGCCGAGGGGCGGGGAGCACCGCTGTTCTGTATTCACCCGGCGGGCGGATTGGCGTGGCTCTACGGCGGACTCGCGACCCATCTGCCCGGACGTCCCATCTACGGGGTGCAGGACCCGCATGTCGTGGCCGGCGAGACCGCGGCATCGTCGATCACCGAGATGGCGCGACGATACGTCGAGGAGATCCGGTCGATTCGTGGCGAGGGTCCTTATCACCTCCTGGGGTGGTCCCTCGGTGGGGTGATCGCACACGAGATGGCGGTCATCCTGGAAGCCGAGGGGGCCGAGGTCGGTGTGGTGGCATTGATGGACGCGATGGTCAGTTCGCAGATCACCGACGACATGGCGTCCAACGCCCCGGATGCGGCCGACCTTCTCGGCGCCTGGCGGGTGCTGTTCGATCTCGACCCCGCGCCGACCGAGGGATCCGGGGACCGTGACGTGCGCTCCGACGACATCGCCGCGCTGATACGCGAGCAACTGGGCGCGTCGGGTCTGGTCGGCGACGACCAGATCGACCGGATCATGGACAGTTTCCGGCTGTCGGAGGCCGTCATGGCCGAGCATCGACCGCGAGTATTCGGTGGTGACCTCACGGTCTTCACCGCGACCGCCGACAAGGCGGAACCGGCGATGATCTCCGACAGTTGGCGACCACTGGCGGCCGAGGTCACCAACGTCGACGTCGACACCGCTCACCTGGGCATGGCCGGCGCCTCGGCCCTCGCGGTGATCGGTCCGCGCCTGTCGGTCGCCCTCGACGACGCCGAGGACGACATGTAGCCCGTTCGGCGGGGCGGGTGTGGATCGCGGCGCCACCGGCCCACTAGCCTGTAGTGATCGCGGCTTGACGACACGACACAAATGGCGGATCACCGATTCGGCGACCGCCGATTCGACAAGAAACCAGAGAGGGCATCCGGCGATGACCAATCCTTTTGACGACGAGAACGGCCGTTTCTTCGTGCTGGTGAACGACGAGAACCAGCATTCGCTGTGGCCCACGTTCGCCGACATCCCGGCCGGCTGGACCAAGGTGTTCGGTGAGGACAGCCGGGCGGCGTGCCTGGAATACGTCGAGCAGAACTGGACGGATCTGCGCCCGCAGAGTCTGATCGACGCGATGGAGGCCGATCAGGCGGCCCGCGACGGCAGCTGATCGGGTCACATAGCGGTCACCATTTCACATCAGCCCCAGTGATCACATTGGATTACAGGGGCATCGGCTATACCGTGATTACTGGACGGATTGCCACGATTGGGTGTGTACTTCCTCACAATGTGGCCCGTCCGGTTATCACTTGGTTGTGAGCCGGTGGATTCTTGGCTGGCAGGTGGCCGTCGATTGACGGGGAGGTTGGTCGACATGGAACTCGCACACGGTGGGGAGCAGCGTATGTATGACGTGATGAATGACGTGCGGGCGCGTGCCCAGGTGACGCCGTCGCTCCCGGCGGTGCGATACGCCGGGCAGATGGTCACCTACGGTGACCTCGACCGCGCGATCGACACCTACTCCGAGGTGATGCGCCGGCATGGCATGTCGATGGAGGCGGCCTTCTATGCCGCGATCCTGCATTCCATTCCGGCGCTCGCCGAGGTCACCGATGCCGATGCCCAAGGGCGTGCGCTCGATCAGGTGGTCCAGTGGCTCAGCCGTCATATCGCCGCGACCGGTCAGGATCTGCGCGCGGTCGGTTGATCCGGGCCGTCACTCAGAGCAGGGCGCCGATGGTCAGGACCAGTGCCAGGATCGGTATCCCGATCACCGCGCTGCCGGTACCTAGCACGATCCCGGTGATTGCACGTCCGTTGCCGCGCGCCAGGGGTTCTCGTCGGACCTGTCGCACCCCGACGACCCCGAGGATGACGGCGAGCACACCGAGGACGCCGCCGATGCCCAGCAGTAGCACGAGCGGTACCGACACCAGGCCGCCGATCAGTGCGGCATTGGCCCACCCCGATGTGTGCGGATAGCGCACCTCTTCATGGCCGCCCCGGATGTGGGTGGATGCCCAGTCGTCGGCCGTCCAGTACTCGGCTGTCCAATACTCCCCCACGGCCGGTAGCGGTCCCTCGTCGCGCGGACTGCGCAGCGGAAATCGGGTGATCGGCGCGACGGGCTCGATCACTGGTACCGGTGCGGCCTCCACAATCGGTGCGGCTTCCACGATCGGTGCGACATCGTCATTGTGCTGCGGCCACCGGACGTGCCGATCCGTCGCGGTCGGCGCGATCGGATGCGTGGGCTGATCGGTGCGCACGGCCGCTCCTGTCGGTGTTGCTGGACTGCTGGGTTTGATGGCGGCCATGCTACCGACGAAAAAACACCTGCGCCGCGCCGGAAGGTCTCCGGTGCGGCGCAGGTGTTGCCGAGGTGCGCCGGCGATCAGCCGCCGTGCTGGCCCATCATCGAGGTGAGTTGGGTGACCGCGGATCCGGCCAGCTTCCAGGTGCCGTCGACCTTGACGAACGCCAGGGTGATGTCGACCGGCTGCGGGGCGTGCGGGCTGGCGACCGAGACGGTGGCCGCGGCCTTGTCGGTGCCGTCGGCCGACACCGACTTCACGGTGTAGACCTCGGGTCCGTAGCCGGCCGCGGAAGCGCCCTTGGTGTAGGCCTGCAGGGCGGGCTTGGTCACCGGGCTCGACACGTCCACCACGGCGTCGAGGTCGTCGCTGGAGGTGTTGGGATCGAGCGCCTTGCGCAGGATCACCTGGGCCTGTGCGGCGTCGAGATCGGCCGGCGCGGGTGCGGCGGATTCGCTGGTGCTCTCCGCGACGCTGCTCGCAGCCGTCGACGTCGCGGATGATGAACTGTCGTCGCTCGAGCATGCGGCGACGGTGAAGACGGCGGCGCCGGCCAGCACGGCCGCGGCGACGGACTTCCGAAGGTTCATGTGAGTAACTCCCATTCGAGGATCGGGTAAGCACACACTAACCCACCGAGGTGGAGGCGCCTATGGACCTTCGGCGCTCCGAGGTGGAAGTCCGCGGAATTATCCGGACCGCAGTCCGGTTAGTCTGGGTGAATCTCGATTCGCCACCATTCCAGGAGGTAGGACATGCAGTTCGGACTCTTCAGCGTCAGCGACATCACCGTCGACCCCACCACCGGTATCGCGCCCACCGAACACGAGCGCATCAAGGCCATCGTCGAGATCGCCAAGAAGGCGCAGGACATCGGCCTCGACGTGTTCGCGCTCGGCGAGCACCACAACCCGCCGTTCTTCTCGTCCTCGCCGACCACCACGCTGGCCTACATCGCCGCGCAGACCTCGACGTTGAACCTGTCGACCGCGACCACGCTGATCACCACGAACGATCCGGTGAAGATCGCCGAGGACTTCGCGATGCTCCAACATCTCGCCGACGGCCGCGTCGACCTGATGCTCGGCCGCGGCAACACCGGCCCGGTGTACCCGTGGTTCGGCCAGGACATCCGTCAGGGCATTCCCCTCGCGATCGAGAACTATCACCTGCTGCATCGGCTCTGGACCGAGGACGTCGTCGACTGGGAGGGCAAGTTCCGCACGCCGCTGCAATCGTTCACCTCGACGCCGCGTCCCCTCGACGACGTCGCGCCCTTCGTGTGGCACGGATCGATCCGCAGCCCGGAGATCGCCGAGCAGGCCGCCTATTACGGTGACGGTTTCTTCGCCAACAACATCTTCTGGCCCAAGGACCACTTCCAGCGATTGATCAACTTCTACCGCGAGCGCTACGAGCACTACGGACACGGCAAGGCCGACCAGGCGATCGTCGGTCTCGGCGGACAGTTCTTCATCCGCAAGAACTCTCAGGACGCGATCAACGAGTTCCGGCCCTACTTCGACAACGCGCCGGTCTACGGACACGGCCCGTCGCTGGAGGATTTCAGCCGCGAAACCCCGCTCACCGTGGGCAGCCCGGCCGAATTCGTGGATCGCACACTGTCCTTCCGCGAGACCTTCGGCGACTATCAGCGTCAGCTGTTCCTCGTCGACCACGCCGGTCTGCCGCTCAAGACGGTGCTCGAGCAGCTCGACGAACTCGGCGCGGTGCTGCCGGAACTGCGCAAGGGCTTCGCCGAGGGGCGGCCGGCCGAGGTTCCCGACGCGCCCACCCACGCATCGCTGGTGGCCGCGCGAGACGCCGCTGATGTTGCAGCGGAACAGGATACGACGGTGAACGCATGATCCGCCTGGTCGCGGTGAACGCCGGCCTGAGCGAGCCGTCGTCGACGAGGATGCTCGTCGACCGGCTCGCCGCCGCCACCACCGCGGTGCTCGGCGACGATCGGGTCGATGTGCAGATCATCGACCTTCGCGATCTCGCGGTCGACCTGGGCCGGTCGATGGCCCCAGGCTTCGCCACCGGCGCCGCGCGCGACGCCATCGCATCGGTTCAGGACGCCGACGCCCTGATCGTGGCCACACCGGTGTTCAACGCGTCGTATTCCGGTCTGTTCAAGACCTTCTTCGACCTCGTCGACGTCCACGCGATGAACGGAAAACCGGTACTCATCGCGGCCACCGGCGGCAGTCCGCGGCATTCGATGGTGCTCGACCACGCCCTGCGTCCGCTGTTCGGTTACCTGCGGATGGTGGTCATTCCGACGGGAGTCTATGCGGCAGCGCAGGATTGGGCCGGAGGGTCCGGTGACACCGCGACACTGGGCGACCGGATCGATCGTGCGGCCCGCGAACTCGCGGCACTGCTGGGTACCGGCGATCGGCCCACGAGGTCGGCGCCCACCGGCACCGAGGCATCTCCGGCGGCGACCACCGCCGAGGCGTCGGGCATCGCGAACTTCGCGCGACTTCTCAACGGGGTCTGAGCGGATCGGTCACTCACGTGCGCGCCCGGGAGTGTTCTCCCGGGCGCGCAACCGTGTTCCGGGCAGCGCCGGGGCGGGCAGATGTTGGACGTCGCCGACGTAACCCCGCACCTGGCCGAAGCGTTCGGAGTGTTCCATCCACTGCTCGCGGAACGCCACGATGTCGTCGTGGGTGCGGCCGATGAAGTTCCACCACATGATGATGTCCTCGTCGAGCGGTTCGCCGCCGAGCAGCACAATGCGGGCGGTCTCATTGCCGACATTGACCAGTGTGATCGCCTCGGCGCCGAGGCCGATGTAACCGAGTTCGGTGCGCCGCAACGGTTCTGCGGTCGAGTCGGCGATCTCGACGACGCCGGAGTCGACGAGGACGCCGTGCTCGAAGTCGTGGCGCACGTCGAGGGTGATCCGTGCCCCCGGTGGGATGTGCAGTTCGGCACCGAGCAATGGGGTGAAGGTGCGCACCGGTGAACTGCTACCCATCACCTCGCCCAGGAAGACCAGCGCGCTGACCTCGCCGACGGTCACCAGCGGTGGTTCGTAGTGCGCGAAATCCCTTGTGGTGTCCCGGGCCTCGTCCGGTAGCGCGATCCACAACTGCACGCCATGCAGCACCGTGGTGTCGGGGGTGCTGACCTCGGTGTGTGCGATCCCGTGACCGGCGGTCATCAGGTTCAGCTCGCCCGGCCGCACCATCGCATGATTGCCCATGGTGTCGCGATGCTCGATCTCCCCGGTGAAAAGCCAACTCGCGGTTTGCAATCCGGTGTGCGGGTGCGGTGGGACGTTCATCCCGCCGGTGCTCGAGACATCGTCGGGCCCGTAATGATCGGCGAAACACCAGGCGCCGATCAGTGATCGGTCACGCTGGGGCAGGGTGCGATGCACGGTCATCGCCCGTGGGCCGCCGAGCGGGACGTCGCGGGCGGTGAGCACCTCCACCCGCAGCGCACCGGACGGGGATCGGGCGTCGTCACCGATGGTCCGGCATTCGACTTCCGCCGGCTGGGTTTCCATGTTGCTCACGGGCTACCGCCTTGGACTGGGGCTGGTGGACTGCGAGCCAGTCTACGTACTCACCGGACAGCGCCGTCGGGTCACACGGTCTCGGCGTCGTCGAAGGTCATCGCGAGGCTGCGGACCGAGGTCGACATCAGTGCGTGCCGGGACAGCTTCAGTGTGCGCAGCTCGTCGGCGATCGGATGATCGCCGAGCTCGAGGAGCGCGCCGCCGACCCGGGTGCGGGTTCCGGTGATCGACCGCAGCCGCCACGGCGTGCTGCGCAGCACGCCGTCGAGCTGGGAGTAGGCGTGCAGGGTCGCCTCCACCGACGAGCCCGGCATCGGCAGGCCCGGTTTGACGGTGAGGTCGGCGATCAGGGCCCCGTCGGCGCTGACGCGGCCGTGGCGGGTCGCCGAGTCGTGGTCGACGTCGAAGTCCGCGAGGGTCTTGGGGAAACCCCAGATGCCGCGTCCGGCGGCCAGGGTGAAGTCGCCGTCGACGGGGAGGTGATGGATGAGGGCCCGGGCGTCCCCGGCGAACAGCGAGCGCAGCGCGGCGACGGGCGACGGGGCGGGCGCGGCGGGATCGCTCACCAGGAAACACACCCCGAACTCGTTGTACGGTCCGAGGTCGCCGTCGATGTATTCGACGAACACCAGCATGCACATCCCGCGATCGCGGCGGATCCGCAGCGGGGTGAGTCGGCGATCTCCGGGGCCCGAACCGTCGATGGCCCGCTGCATGGCGGTGACGTCGGCGGAGAATCCGCCGACGAAACAGCGTGCGGTCCGGATCTCGACGGGCATCGTGACCGTCTCGCCGAGGACCTGATGCCGGGTAGGGGTGGACATGCGAACTCCCGCCGTATGGTTTCTAGAACGTGTTCTATTTTGCCGGACGGACCGCCCCGGTGTCCCCTTTTTCGGCGTCCCGGCGTACGCCCGTTCGGATGAAAAACCCGCGGTGGACACCCACGCCTGAGGGCCGATGTCCGATTCTCGTGATACGACACGTCACGCAGCGCAGGGATCGGGAAGGGGGTCACAATGCCCGGCGGAACTCTTCGGGTCGGCATGGTCGACGATCACCGATCCCCGATCTGGGGGATCGAACGTGTCCTCGAGCCCGAACCCGACATCGAACTCGTGCGGGCCGCCGCCACCGTCGACGAACTGCTGGCCGCCGACGTCGAACTCGATCTGGTGCTGCTCGATCTGCGTCTCGACGACGGCACCACCCCGCGGGAGAACGTCAACCGGCTGCGCGACGCGGGCATCGGTGCGGTGGTCTACACCTCCGGTGAGCATCCGGCGTTGCTCCGGTCGGCCGCCCGGGCCGGCGCCCTGGGCGTGGTCCTGAAATCGGCGTCCGAGGACGAGATCCGGGAGGCGCTGCGTGCGGCCGGGCAGGGCCGGGCCGTGCTCACCACCGAGTGGGCCGCCGCGATCGACGGCGACCCCGAACTCGCCGCGGTCGACCTCAGCCCGCAACTGCAGCGGGTGCTGGCGTTGTACGCCTCGGGTGAGACCTCGGCCGGCGTCGGTGCCGCGCTCGGGGTGAGCGCGGAGACCGTCAACGAGTACCTCAAGCGGATCCGGCAGAAATATGCCGACGCCGGTCGCCCCACCCGCACCAAGATCGACCTGTACAAACGGGCCATCGAGGACGGGTGGCTGCCGATGCCGCGCCGCGGCGACGACCCGCCCGACCCATGACCGCGATGGGGCCCCGGGAAGCCCGCATTCAACGACTCATGGCCCGGTTCGTGGGCGGCGGATTCCTCGCCTACCTGCTGGTCTCCGCCGTCGAGTTCGCGCCGACGTCGACGTTCGTCGCGGCCTGGTTCACCCCGGTGGCCGCCGTCGCCGCGTTTCTCCCCGGCATCACGATCTTCGCCTACAGCTTCGTTTCCGAGGTCAGGCCACGAGTCCTCGTCGCACTCTCGGTGCTCACCTCGGTGGGCTACGTCGGTGCCTGCGCGCTGTGGTTGATCGCCTGGAACGGGGTGGCCAGCGGCGCGGACCGGGTGACCTGGCTGATGAGTTTCGGCGGACTGCCCAGTCTGGCCATCGTGCTCGTCCGCCCGCTGTGGGTCGGCGTGATCCATCTGGTGATCTGCATCTGTGCCTCGACGATCGTCACCAATCTCGGCCGTCATGGTGCGTTGGGCGCCTCGACGATCACCGAGGTCATCTGGGGTGTCGCCTACAGTTCGATCTTCCTGTTCGCCGCCGCCATGATCCGGCGCACCGGCCAAACCCTCGACCAGACCCGCGCCACCGCACTGCGGGTCACCTCGGCGACCGCCGCCGCCACCGCGCGTGACGTCGAGCGGGCCCGGTTCGACGCGCTGGTGCACGACCACGTGATCGCCACCCTGCTGGCGGCGGAGTCCGGCGACGCCGACGGACGACTGGCCGGTCAGGCCCGGTTCGCGCTGTCCGAACTCGACTCGCTGGCGGCGGTCGGTCCGCACCGTCCGGTGACCCGCGACGAGGCCGCGGCCCGTCTGCGGGTGAGCGTGTCCTCGGTGTCCGAGGACGTCGGTGTGCACCTCACCAGGATCGGGGGTGCCGACACCGACCGGGGACCGTCCGACTATCCGGCCGAGGTGATCGCGGCGGTCGGGGAGGCGATCGCCGAGGCCGTGCGCAACGCATCCCGCCACGCCGGCCCGGACGCCGAATGTGTGGTCGTCATCGAGCTCGGTCCGGATTCGCTGCAGGCGGCCGTCATCGACGACGGACGGGGGTTCGACATCGGCGCGGTGCCCCCGGAACGGCTCGGGATCGAGGTGAGCATCCGACTGCGGATGGACTCGATCCCCGGCGGCGGGTCCCGTATCCGCAGTGAGGCGGGCGCGGGCACCACGGTCCAGCTGTGGTGGCGGCGGTCATGAAAGCCGCAGTGCGCGTTCTGCTCCGGCAACGCCCACGCAACGACGCGTCGACGATCATCGGGCTGCAGTCGCGCTGGGTGTACGCGGTGATCGCGTGGTTCGTCGGTGCCTGCCTGATCACCGCCGGATTCGGCGCCGGCGGGGTGCGGTCCTGGCCGCTGTTCCTCGTGGTCCTGTTGCTCGTGCTCACCGGGGTCGGGGCGCTGATCCTCGCGCCCGGCGACCCGATGGGTCACACCGCGACGGCCATCACCGCGACGATGGTGGCGGTGGCCCCAGCGCTCGCCACGGTGGCGTGCGACCCGCCGCCGGCCGTCGCGTTCGGGACCGTCGGCGGCTGTGTCTCGGCGACCTGCGCCTTCATGTGTGTGCGGGGGCGCGTCGTGGCCGCCTGGTGCGCGTTCGGTGCATCGGTGCTCGGTTCGGTGGGAGCGGCGTGGCCCGAGGCGACACCGTGGTTGGGTGCCCAGATCGGCAGTGTCGCCGTGCTGCTGATGGCCACGCTGTTCGCCGCGATCATTCGTCCCGCGGCACGCGAGATCTATGCGTTGCGGGCGCAGACCGTGCGCGAGGCGAGTGCGGCGGCGTCGGTGGCGGCGGCGACGGCCGAGCGCGACGGTCAGTTCGCGCGGCTCGACGAACAGGCCAGGCAGTTGCTCGAGACGATCGCCACCGGGGCGACGCTGACGCCCGCGCAACGATTCCGGTGCCGCCTCGTCGAGGCCCGGTTGCGCGACGGTATCCGCGCCCGCGCCCTCGACACACCCGCGGTGGTCGACGCGGTGTGGGCGGCGCGGGAACGTGGCGCCACGGTGACCCTGCTCGACGATGCCGGCCCGGCATCCGCCCAGCCGGGTGTCCCGGCCGAATCGTCACGTGACCCGGTGCTCGCGGAGATGCACGCCCGATTGATCGCCCTGCTGGCCGACGCCGTGGCCGGGACCTCGATCACCGCGCGGGTTCATCCGGTCGGCCGCGATCCGGTGGGCACGATTGTCGTCCGGACGGCGGACGGACAGCATCGCGTCGACTTCGGCGCGGTGGTCGACGACGGTGCCGTGGAGAAACTTCCTGGTCAGCGCGATCCGCAGATCTGAGAGGTCCCCGAAAAGGGGGAAAGTGCTTGCAAACGGAAGGATCGTCCCCCAAGTTGGGACTATTCGGTATCTGAGCGGAGCCTTAAGATCTGCTGTGACGACCTGAATGATGTGCGCTCGGCACCACACCTCGTGACCGCCGCGGCCACCCGACAAGTGAGGAACCACGGTGACGACCGCGCATTCTGATTTCCCCGCCCCGACGACCCGAACCGCGACCGCGAGCGCGCAGCCCGCACCGGCGCGGCAGGTCCCCGGCCGATTCGGACCGAGCCACCCCGCAGCGGGTCAGCCCGCACCGGTTCCGCCAGGACGGATGACGCCGGGACAGGTCCGACCCGGACACCGCCCGCCCGCACCGGTGACGCGCATCGCCGACTACCGGCCCACGCATCCCCGGCCGGTCGGTCCGGGCGCTCCGATGCGTCCGGCGCCCGCCACCCCGGTCGTCGAGACCCCGTCGGTGCGTCGGCCGTCCCTGTCGCCCCGCGAGGTCGAGGTGCTGCTGGCCTGGCTGCGGGCCGAGTCCAAAGAGGAAGCGGCCGAACATCTGTTCATCGCCGCCTCGACGGTCAGCACGCACCTGGCCCGCATCCGCGCGAAGTACTCCGGCGTGGGACGCCCCGCGCCGACCAAGACGCATCTGCTGGCCCGCGCACTTCAGGACGGGATCACCCGGCTCGAGGACTGGTGAGTGCGAGGCGGTCGCGACCGGTCGCGACCGCCGACCTCAGAGCTGCACCTGAGCCAGGATCGGTGGGCTCGGCGCCGCGGACCCGCCGCGCGGTTCGATCGTCACCGCCACCACGTCGGCGGTGTCGATCCGGTCGATGAGCGCGGGAGCCGCCGAACCCGTACCCGGCACCAGCCCGGCCGACACCGGCGCCGCGTTCTGCCCGCCGACCAGCCACAGCTGATAGGTCCGGTCGTCGGGCAGCGGCGTGCTCCGGTCCCGCAGGACGGCCACCGCCTGGTTACGGCTACGCGAGGCCACCACCGACATCGATCCGTTGTCACCGGAGAGCCGGGTGACGGTCAGCGTCGCGTCGGGTGCCTGCAGCACGTCCAGAACGTCCTGATCGGCGCTCACCTCCGGTGCCGGTGACGGCGCGAGTTGCCGCCCGATCAGCACCCCCGCGCCCAGGGCGACGACGACGGCGACGGCCGCCGCGGACAGGGTCATCGCGATCCGGCGCCGCCGGGCGCGACGCGCGTCGAGGTCGGTCACCTCCGCGATCCCGGTCGTCTCGGTGTCGGTGGCCCCGGTCGAGGCCGGGCGTTCCGGCGCCGACCCGGGAGTGCCGGGGGCCGCCGAATCGGTGGTGGCGGACTCGGTGTCGGAATCGGCGGCGGTGTCGGCATCGAAGACGTGGGCCAGCACCGCCGCACGCAGCTCCAGTGGTGCGGCGAGGGCGTAGCTGCTCGCGAAATCGGCCATGGTGGTGTGGATTTCGGTGATCCGGCCGTCGTAGATGGTGCGCTCGAGCGGTGTCAGGCCGGCGTATTCGGTGTCGAATCGTGCGTTCTCGTCGGGACGCAACGCCGAGATGGCGAAGAGTTCGACGTGATCGTCGAGCCAGTCGGTGTCAGCCATGACCATGTCCTCGTACGCAATCGCGCAGTCGTCGCAGTCCGTCACGGATCCGCGATTTGATGGTGGGCAACGGGGTGTCGGTCTCTCTCGCCACCTCGGGATAGGTCATCCCGTTGAAATACGACATCTCGATGCTGGAGCGCTGCAGGGCGGTCAGATCGTCGAGGCAGGTGCGCAGCGTGCGGGTTTCCTCGCGGTCGACGACGACCTCGAGTGGCAGGGGCTCGGACACCGTCGCCTGCGCCACACCCGCCTCGGTACTCCGTCGGCGTTGCAACTCCTCGGAGCGGACCCGATCGATGGCCCGGCGGTGCGCGATCGTCATCATCCAGGTGATCACCGACCCGCGGTCGGGCCGGTAGGTGGGGGCCTGCTGCCAGTACTGCAGATACGCCTCCTGCACCACCTCCTCGGCGTAGTTGGCGTCGCGGATCACCCGCAACACCAGCCCGTAGATCCGCGGATTGGTCAGGTCATAGAGGTGGGTGAAGGCTTCCCGATCCCCGGAGGCCGTCGCGGCGAGCAGATCCCGCATCGACAGTTCGGCGTCATCGGTACCCGGGGTCACCGGTCCACCGTAACCACGTCGAGGCGGCGGCGCCCCCGAAACCGATCGGGCGGGCGTCACCGACTCGTCGATCGTCGATACAGCAGCAGCGACACCGGCACACAGATCGCGAGGATCACCACGCTCGCACCGATCGAATACGCCATCGCGTGATCGGCCACCCAGCCGGTGGGCGGCGGGAAGTCCGGTGGTGCGGTGTTGCCGAACTTGTCGCGGGCCATCGTGGCCACCGCGGTCACCGGATTCCACTCGGCGATCGTCCGCAGCGGGCCGGGCAGGCTCTGCGCGGAGATGAAGGCGCTCGAGAGGAAGGTCACCGGGAACATCCACAGGAATCCGATGCTCTGTGCCACTTCCACATTGGGCGCCGCCAGGCCGCTGACCGCACCCACCCAGGCCATCGCCAACGCGAACAGCGCGATCACCGCGAACGCGATCACCGCGTCGCCGACGCTGCCGCGGATCCGCCAGCCGATGGCCAGTCCGCTCGCGACCATCACGGCGACGCCGAGCGCTCCGAGCAGCATGTCCGATCCCACCCGAGCGGCGATGACCCCGATCCGCGACATGGGCAGCGAGCGCAGCCGGTCGACGATGCCCGCGGACATGTCACCGGCGAGGCCGACGGTGGTGAACGCGGCATTGAACACCACGGTCTGGGCGAAGATCCCGGCCATCAGGAATTCGCGGTAGGGCGCACCGCCGAGGGTGGCACCGAAGACGTAGGCGAACAGCACCACGAACATCAGCGGCTGCACGGTGGCACTGAGCAGCAGAGTGGGGATTCGTTTGACGGTGAGCAGGTTTCGCTCCACCAGGACTGCGGTGTCAGCGAACATTGCTGAGCTCCCTTCGATCGGCGGTCAGTCGGAGGAACACGTCGTCGAGGGTCGGGGTGGCGACGACGGCGTCGACGATTTCGACGCCGATCTCGTTGCACACCTGCACCGCGGACACGGCGCTGCGGGTGCCGTCGGCCACCGGAACCGACCAGTGTGTCTCGTCGACGCGTTCGGGCATACCCAGGCCGATCTCGGCCAGGGTGGTCGCGATGATCTCGGTGGTGCCGTCGATCTCGGTGGCGCCGGCCGCGCCGCGCACGTGCCGCGGCGCCACCTCGACGGTGAGGATCGCACTCGCCGCGGTCTCCTTGAGTTCGGCGGCCGAACCCTGCGCGCAGATCCGGCCGTGGTCGATCACGGTGATCTCGTCGGCGAGTTCGTCGGCCTCCTCGAGGTACTGGGTGGTCAGCAGCACCGTGGTGCCGGTGGCCACCTGCTCGGCGATCACCTCCCAGATCTGGCGCCGGCCGCGAGGATCGAGGCCGGTGGTCGGTTCGTCGAGGATGATCAGTTGCGGGTCGTTGATCAGTGCGCCGGCCAGATCGAGGCGCCGGCGCATGCCGCCGGAGTAGGTGCGCATCGGGCGGTCGGCGGCGGCCGTCAGGTCCAGTTGCTCGATCATGGCCCGGGCGCGGTCACGCGCCTCCCGGCGCGGATGACCATAGAGTTGCGCCACCAGCCGGAGATTCTCGAAGCCGGTCAGGGTGGGGTCGACGGCGGCGTACTGGCCGGACACCCCGATCACGGCGCGCACGGCGTCGGGGTCGGCGAGCGCGTCGATCCCACACACCGTGACGCTGCCCTCGTCGGGACGCATCAACGTCGCCACGGCGCGCACCGTCGTGGTCTTGCCCGCCCCGTTGGGTCCGAGCAGGGCGTGTACGGTCCCGGACCCGACCTGCAGATCGAGTCCGTCCAGTGCGCGCACCGACTGCCGGGAACCGAACGATCCGGAGCCGAATGTCTTTGTCACACCCCGTAGTTCGAGGGCATCGGTAGTCGAGTCGGCGGCCGCAGCTGCGGCCGTGGTCGCGGCTTCGGATGCGGTCATTCGGTGGCGTCCCACGTGGGGTCCTTTCGTCGGGTCTCGGCCGCCTCCATGGCGGCGATCAGGCTTGCCGGGCGCATGTCGCGCCAGTTGTGTTCGACATAGTCCAGGCATTCGTCGTGGCCTGCGGGCCCGAACACCTGCCGCCAGCCGCGGGGTACGGGCGCGAAGTCCGGCCAGAGCGAATGCTGGTTCTCGTGATTGACCAGCACCGCGAAGGTGCCGCTGGTGTCATCGAAGGGATTGGTCATGATCGTCCTTTCTCGCGGATCGCCGGGGTGAACCCGGTGACGTTCTCGCCGAGCAACATTCGTGCGTGGGTGCAGTCCAGAGAGATCTCGGTGACCGGCCCCCGCAGGGTGTCGCGCCAGCCGTGCAGCGCCGACGGCCCGGGTGGTACGTCGCGCGTCGCGGTCACGAACACCGCGTCGCCGTCATACGGACGGGGATGCCAGTCCTCGGCGAGCCGGGACGCCGACACGAACGTCTCGTGCACCCGGCTGAACTCGTCGAAGTCCAGCGAGGCCAACGGGCCACCCGCGCCCCTCAGGGTTTCCCACGCCTGCCGCGGCGTCGGGTCGGTGTGTTCGCCGGGAACGGTGATCCCGAACTCGGCCATCAGCGCACCGATGTCGGGGGTGGTGTCCAGGTCGGGGCGCTCGGCGACGATGAACGAGTCGAGGATCATCAACTGACCCAACGATTCTCCGGCGTCGGTCAGTGCCACCGCCATCTCCTGCGCGATCAGGCCGCCGAGCGACCACCCCAGCAGGTGATAGGGGCCGTGGGGCTGGATGCGCCGGATCTGCTCGACGTAGTGGGCGGCCAGCTCGTCCAGTGCCTGTGGTGCCGGAGCGCCCGACAGGCCGGGATGCTGCAGACCGTAGACCTCGCGGTCGGTGGGCACGTGGGGAAGCAGCGAACCGAAGCTCCAGGACAGCCCGATCGCCGGGTGCACGACGAACAGCGGGGCCGCGCCGGTGGGGTGCGGTGTGCGCCGCAGCCCGAGCACCGTGGCCAGCGCGCCGGCCTGGTGGGCCGCCGGGTCGGTGCCGGCGCCGTCGTCGATCACGGCGGCGAGTGCGGCCGGGGTCGGATTGGCGAACAGGTCGTTGACGCGTAGGTCCGAGCCGGTCCGGGTGGACAGCGTCGCGGCGACCTCGGTGGCCGACAACGAGTTTCCGCCGAGGTCGAAGAAGCCGTCGTCGGCGTGCACCTCCTCGGAGCTCAGGCCCAGTACCTCGGTGAAGACCGCGGCGATCAGGGCCTCGGTGCCCGCCCGCGGGGCCCGGCCGGAGCGCGCGCCACGACTGGGGTCGGGCAGCGCGGACCGATCGAGTTTGCCCACCGGGGTCAGCGGGATCTCGTCGAGGACGGTGATGGCGGCCGGGATCATGTGCCGCGGAAGGCGGCGAGCGAGGTGCCGGGCGAGGCGCTCGGTGTCGATCGTCGCGTTCGGCGCCGCCTTCACATAGGCCACGAGGGAGGTGCCGTGATCGTCGTCGCGCACCGTCGTCACCGCGAAATCGACTGCGGTGCATTCGCTGAGGGCGTCGTCGATCTCGCCGAGCTCGATACGGAAACCGCGCACCTGGACCTGGTTGTCGGCGCGTGCGACGTACCGGAGGCGTCCGGTGTCGTCACGTCGCACCAGATCGCCGGTGCGATACATCCGGGCGCCCGCGCTCTGCGGCCCGGTGACCATCGGTGCGGCGACGAATCGGCCGGAGGTCAGGCCGGGCCGACGGTGATAGCCGCGCGTCACCTGATCGCCGAGGAGGTAGAGCTCACCGGTGACGCCCGCCGGGACCGGATGCAACCGCGCGTCCAGCACCAACGCCCCCACACCGTTGTTGGGTGTGCCGATGGTCAGATCGGTGGTGGCGTCCAGGGGTTGGCTGCCGGTGGTGATGATCGTGGTCTCGGTGGGACCGTAGACGTTGCGCAGTGTGCGTCCCGGCGCCCACTGCCGGACAAGTTCCGTTCCGTAG
Organism: Gordonia sp. VNK1; assembly: GCF_040049135.1. NCBI lineage: Bacteria > Bacillati > Actinomycetota > Actinomycetes > Mycobacteriales > Gordoniaceae > Gordonia > Gordonia sp. VNK1. The sequence goes on from NZ_JBDZDJ010000011.1 coordinate 152,401, forward strand.
GCCTCGCCGCCGATCGCCAACTGCGTCAGCCTCGGTACCTCGGCGGGATCCATACTCGCGACCGCCGCGGGGGTGATGAACGCGTGGGTGACCCGATGGCGGGAGATGAAGTCGGACAGCGCCGTCCCACCGAAGACATCGGGCGGCACGATCGCCAGCGCCGACGCCCCGGCGGCGGCCAGCAGGAACTCCAGCACCGACGCATCGAAGCTCGGCGACGCGAAATGCAGGACGCGGGAACTGCTGTCGGGACTCATCTGTGTGCGCAGCTCGTCGTGCACGGCACGCAGGCCCGAGTGCGGTACCAGCACACCCTTGGGGCGTCCGGTGGAGCCGGAGGTGTAGATGACGTAGGCGAGGGCGTCGTTGCGGCGCACCGGGATTCGTTCGGTGTCGCTGATCGCACGCGGTGAGGAGTGGCCGAGCCGCGAGCGTGTCGAGGGTGCGTCGAGGATCACCGTGGGCACCGCGGTGTCGAGTCGATCGGCGACCGCGGTGGTCGTCACGACCAGTTGCGCGCCGGAATCGGCGAGCATGTGCGCGATCCGATCGGCCGGATAGGTGGGATCGATCGGCACATAGGCCGCCCCGGACCGCACGATCGCCCAGATGGCCACCAGTGCATCGATGGAGCGGGGGATCGCCATCGCGACCACCGATTCGGCGTCCTGATGACCGGTGTTCTCGTGACCGGTGTCCCGATCCCCGATGCCCCGGCCGAGCAGCACCCGCGCGAGCCGGTTGGCCCGGGCGTCGAGGGTGGCGTAGGTGATGAAATCGGGGTCTCCGTCCGGGGTTTCGGCGAGCGCGGCGAGGCCTTCGGGATTGCGGCTCACGGCGTCGTCGAACAACTCCCCGAGGGTCATCGGGGACTGGGCGTCCGGCCCGCGCTGCGGGCTGACCTCGGCGACCTCGAGCGGATCGGTGATCCGGATGTCGCCGACCGGGCGATCCGGGTCGGTGATCATCGCCCGGACGACGCGCAGCAGGCGGATCGCGAGGGTCTCGGCGTCGGCGGCCCGGTATCGGGACGGGTCGAAGGTGACCCCCAGTGACGCCGGCGCGTGTTCGGGGTCCTCGGTGCGGGCCCGACGCAGTCCGGTCGCGGTGAACTGCAGGTCGAACTTCGCCGCCGCCACACCGGCATCCATCACCGACGCGGTCAGGTTCTCCGACAACGGAATCCGTGCCCCGGTGAGTCCCTCGCCGAAGTCGTGGACCGACAATGCCACCTGGAACAGGGGATGACGGCCGGGGGTGCGTTGCGGGTTGAGGGCATCGACCACATCACCGAAGGGTGCGCCGCTGTGATCGAGCGCGTCGAGGTCGTCGTCGCGGGTCCGCGCGAGGACATCGGTGACGGTCTCGGCCGCGCCGAGTTCGGTGCGCAGCGCGAGGGTGTTGACGAACATGCCGACCATCGGTTCACAGTCGAGCGGTGTCCCGCCGTCGGCCGGTCCGGCGCGGTTGGCGGCCGGCGTACCGATCACGAGGTCGTCGCCGGCGCTGAGTCGATGCAGCAGGATCGCCAGTGCCGTGTGCAGCACGGTGAACGGTGTCGTGTCGTGGTGCCGTGCCCAGTCGAGGATGTTGCCGCGCAGCACGTCGTCGATCGCGATGCGGACGTCACCGGAATTGCCGGTGATCTCGTCGGGGCCGGCGTCGCCGAGGCTCGGGGTCACCGTGGTCTCGGGAGGCGAATCCGCCAGTCGCGCGGTCCAATACGACACCTCGGTGTCGGCGACGGTGGCGGCGCGCAGGGCGTAGTCGCGGTAGTCCGACGCGGCCTGCGGCCACGGCTCGGTGCGTCCGGCCAGGCGTTCGGTGTAGGCCTGTGCCAGGTCGGCGGCGATGATCGGCAGTGACGCACCGTCGACGGCGATGTGATGCATCACCAGCAGCAGCACCTGTTCGGCGGGGTCGTCGGTATCGGTGCCGCGGGTGGTGAGCAGGTGTGCCCGGATCGGCGCGGTCGCGGTGGGATCCAGTGGCGTGGTGGCCCGTTCGAGCGTTGCGGCCGCCAGGTCGTCGACGTACTCGGGTCGCAGATCGCCGATCACCTGCGCGGCGTCGTCGAGGACCACACCGATCGGCCGGCCGGCCACCGCGGGGAACACGGTCCGCAAGGTGACATGCCGGGTGACGAGGTCGACGAGGCAACCGCGCAGGATCGCCACATCGAGATCGCCGTCGAGGCGGATGGCCAGCGGGATCAGATACTCCGCCGATTCGGGCTGGGAGCGGGCCAGTGTCCACAAGCCGCGTTGCACGGGTGCCGCCGGAACCTGTTGCGGCCGTGGAGCGGTGGTCACCTGCGGATTCTCGGACCCGGTGACCACCGTGCCGTCGATGGCCTCGGAGGAACCCGCCACCGGGCCGACGAGAGCGGCCAGGTCGGCCACCGTCGGATGGTCGAAGAGGTCACGCACGCGCAGCGGGGTTCCGCTGTGCGCCCGGTTGAGGCGGCTGATCACGGTGGTCGCCTGCAGCGATGTGCCACCGAGGTCGAAGAAGTCGGCATCGTCGGTGACGCTCGACGCTGTGAGGTCCAGAACCCCGGCCAGGATGGTGGCCACCAGTTCGGTGGCCGTGCGGGCCCGCGGCGGTCGCGCAGTGGCTTCCGCGGTGCCGGCCTCCTCGACGCCGGCCTGCGCCGCGGTGGGAAGCGCCGCGCGGTCGAGTTTCCCGTTCGGTGTCAGTGGGACGTCGTCGAGCATGATGACCGCCGACGGCACCATCGGCGTGGGCAGCCGACGACTCACGAATCCGCGGAGTTGTTCGGCGGTGGGCGCATTCTCGCCGCGTAGCCGGACGTAGCCGACGACGGTGGCCTGCGCTCCGGTGCCGGAGACGGCGGCGGCGGCGAAGTCGACCTCCGGGTGGGCGCCGAGCGCGGCGGACACCTCGTCGAGTTCGATGCGGAAACCCCGCACCTTGACCTGATTGTCGCCGCGCCCGTGGAAGATCAGCGCGCCGTCCGCTCGGCGGTGTACCACGTCACCGGTCCGGTACATGACGCCACCGACCGCACCGGGGGCCGCGACGAAACGAGAAGCGGTCAGAGCGGGCCGAGACAGATAGCCGCGGGCGACGCCGGGCGAGGCGAGATACAACTCGCCGGGCACGTGATCGGGTACCGGGCGCAGACGGTGGTCGAGCACGAGCGCACGACATCCGGGAATCGGTGCGCCGATGGTGATCTCGTCGTCGACCAACAGCGGCTGCGACATGGTGGCGACGATGGTGGTCTCCGTCGGGCCGTAGCAGTTGAGCAACCGGTGATCGGCCGACCACCGCGACACCAGTTCGGCCGGAACGGTTTCGCCGCCGACCGCGAGCGCCTCCAGCGCCGGCAACTCCCGGTACTCGGCGGTGGCCAGGGCGGCGGGGGTGACGAAGGCGTGGGTGACCTCGGTGGCCGCGATGAACTCGATGAGTTCGTCCCCACCCACGATGTCGGAGGGGGTGATCACCATCGTCGCGCCCGCCGTGAACGCGAGCAGGAACTCCAGCATCGAGGCGTCGAAGGCCGGGGAGGCGAAGTGCAGGGTGCGATGCCCCGGGTGCACGCCGTGACGCCGGCGCTGCGCATCGGCAAAGGCGGCGATACCGGCGTGGGACACACTGACGCCCTTGGGTTCTCCGGTGGATCCGGAGGTGTAGATGACATACGCCAGCGAGTCCGGGTGGCGTCGGTCGCGAGGTGGCACGGTGATGGAGTCGACCGGCCACGAGTTCAGTGCGTCGGTGTCGACCCACCACACGAGGTGCGGGAGGGCCGGGATGCGATCACCGGCGGTGATGCCGGCCAGCGCGCCGGAGTCGGCGAGCATGTGCGCGATCCGGTCCGCCGGATGGCGGACGTCGATGGGCAGGACGACGGCACCGGCGAGGGTGATGGCCCAGGTGGCCAGTACCGAGTCGAGGGAACGAGGCAGGGCCACCGCGACCACGTCCTCCTCGCCGATACCGAGGTGGGACAGGTGACCCGCCCAGATCTGGGCGCGAGATGCCAACTCCCGGTAAGTGAGTGCGCGTTCCCCGTCGATCACCGCGACCTGATCGGGGTGGGCGGCGGCGGTCTCGTCGAGCAGATCGGCGAGATGGCGTGCGGTGGTCGCGTCGGTCGTCCTGTCGTCACGGACGGTGTCGTCGTGAGTGACCAGGTCGACTTCGTTGATGGCCCGATCGGCGTCGTCGACGCTCGCCCGTGCCATCGTCACCAGGTCGTCGGCGAACGCCCGCACCCGGTCGGCGCCGAAGACGGCGGTCGCGTAGGTGATCTCGAGTTCGTCGCCGCGGGCCCGGATCTCCAGGTCGAACCGCGCCGCACCGGTGTCGAGGGCCTCCGGGGTCACCGTGATGCCATCGAGGGTGGGCACCGGCAGTGCGGCGACCCCGTCGGATGCGGTGGCATCGGCGGCCAACGCGATGGAAAACAGTGGGTGACGTGCGGTGCGGGGCGGATTGAGCAACCCCACCAGGTGTTCGAAGGGCATGTCGGAGTGGGCGAGTGCCGCGAGGTCGCGGGTGCGGACGTCGTTGAGCAGTTCCCGGAATCCGGACCGGCCGTCCACCGGGGTGCGCAGCACCACGGAGTTGACGAACATGCCGACCGTCGCGGCCAGTCGCGGATCGTTGCGTCCGGAGACCGGGGTGCCGATGACGATGTCGGAGGTCGCACCGTCGAGGTGGACGGCGGCGTGGGAGTCGTGCCGGTGCAGGGTGGCGGCCAGAAGTGCGTGCAGCACCGTGAATTCCGTGATGTGACCGTCGCCCAGTCGCTGCAGGCGGCTTCGCAGGGTGCGGTCGAACGGCACGCGGACCACGGCACCGGCGAAGTCGGTGCCGTTCGCCTCGGCGGCATCGGACCGGGTCACGTCGGGACGGAGAGTCGGGGTGTGGTCGAGGTCGGCAAGGGTGTCGCGCCACCAGTCGGTGAGTTGGGCCAGTCGGGTGTCCCGGTCGTCGATGCGGTGCGCGGAGAGTGCCACGCCCGCATCGACGCCGAGACGCTCGGCCTGCCACCGCAGATGGTCGCGGTAGCTGACCGGCAGGGGCGCGGGCGACGGTGATCGACCGTCGCGCAGCCGCCCGTAGGCGCTCGCGATGTCCTTCGCGAGGGGCGCCATGGACCAACCGTCGGCGGCGATGTGATGCACCACGACGGTGAGTTTGTGATGGTCGGGATCTCCCGAGATCCGGTGCAGTGCAGCGCGGAACGGGCTCTGGCGGGTCAGATCGAACGGCCGGCGCGCCAGTTCGGTGGCCTCGTGGTGCCAGCGGGGTGCCTCCACGGGTTCCGGCGTCAGCGCAGGTGCCGCCTCGTCCACCGACACCACGACCATCTCGGGTCGTCCGTCGTTCTCGGGGTAGATGGTGCGCAGTGGTTCGTGACGATCCACCGCCCAGCGCACCGCACCCTCGAGCGAGGCCACATCCAGCGGGCCGACGAGATCGAGTGCGAATGCGATCGAGTACGACGCCGGGTTGTCCGAGGAGTCGGGGGCGTCGGCGGCCAGCCGGTTGAGGAACCACAGTTGCTGCTGTGCGGGACCCGGGACGACCGGGGTGTCGAGTCCGACCGGGATGGTCAGCGGAACGTCGTCGGTGTCGATGGCCGCGTCGGTGGTGCTGCCGGTGGTGCTGCTGTCGATGGTGCTGCCATCGTCACCGGCCAGGCGGGCGAGCCCGGTGACGGTGGGATGGTCGAAGACGTCGCGGACGTCGATGCGCCGTCCCCCGAGGTGTTCGAGGGTGCCCACGATCTGGGTGGCGAGCAACGAGTTGCCGCCGAGGTCGAAGAAGTCGGAGTCCCGGCCGACGGTGGCCGGGTCGAGACCCAGTCGATCGGCGATCAGGTCGGCGACGGCACGTTCGGTGTCGGTGGCCGGCGGTTGGCTGGTGGCATCGACGCCGGCGGTGCCCAGCGTGAGGTGCTCGATCGCCGCCGGATCGGTGAGTGCGCGGCGGTCGATTTTACCCATCGGTGTCGTCGGGATCCGGCTCACCGCAACGATGTTGGCGGGAACCATATGCGACGGGAGCCGGTCGGACAGCTGTGTGCGCAGCGTCCGCAGGGTTGCCGAGGTGTCGGTGACGTCGCCGGCGAGGGTCACGTGGGAGGTGAGACGGGCGTGTTCGTTCTCCCCGTCGACCACGGTCACGGCCGCGGTGACCGCGGGGTCGGCGCTCAGCGCGGCGTCGATCTCGCCGAGTTCGATGCGATGTCCGCGGACCTTGGCCTGCGAATCGGCGCGACCCCGGAACTCGAGTTCGTGGTCGCCGGTCCAGCGCACGAGGTCGCCGGTGCGATACATCCGGTCACCGGGGGACCCATACGGGTTGGCGATGAACCGCTTCGAGGTGAGGGGCCGGATGCCGTGATAGCCACGTGCGAGGTGATCGCCGGCGATGTAGAGCTCACCGACGGTGCCCGGCGCGACGGGGCACAGCCGTTCGTCGAGGACCATGGCCTCGATACCGCGGATCGGCCGGCCGATGGTGAGCGGACTGTTGGGCAGGATCTCCGACGAGACGGTGGCGACCACCGTGGTCTCGGTGGGGCCGTAGGCGTTGAACAGTGCCGGTCCGCGCGACCAGTCCTGCACCGCTTCAGGGTTGGGATGTTCGCCGCCGATCACCAGGGCACGCAGACCCGGGACGTCGTCGGGGGACATGGTGGTGAGCAGTGAGGGGGTGAGGAAGGCGTGGGTGATGCCGCGCTCGTTCATCAGCTCGGCGAGCTCACGCCCACCGACGGTGCCGGGGGGTGCGATGTGCATGGTGGCGGCCGCCGAGATGGCCATCACCATCTCCAGGACGGAGGCGTCGAAGCTCGGGGAGGCCAGGTGCAGGGTCCGCGCCTGCGGACTGAGTCCGAAGTGGGAAACCTGGTGTGCGGCAAAGTCGGCGAGCCCACGGTGGTTGACCACGACACCCTTGGGTGTGCCGGTGGTTCCGGAGGTGTAGATCAGGTAGGCGGGCTGATCCACCGACAGTGGCGCGGTGAGTTCGTGATCGCCCACCGGACCGGTCGCGGATGCCGCGGTCTCGCGCGTGTCGTCGACGGTGAGGATCGGCCGGGTCCCGGCCGCCTCGGCGACGGCAGACCGCGCGGCCGCATCGGTGACGAGCAGGATCGCATCGGAGTCGCCGAGCATGAAGGAGATGCGCGCCGCGGGATACGAGGGGTCGACGGGCACCCAGGCCGCGCCGGTGCGGGCGACTGCCCACACCGCGGTGATCCAGTTGACGCCGCGCGACAGTGCCACCGCCACAAAGCGTTCCGGTCCGGCCCCGCGCCGCAGCAGTTCCCGGGCCAACACATTGGCGCGGCGATCGAGTTCGCGGTAGGTCAGTGCGGTGTCGGAGTCGCTGACGGCGATGCGATCGGGTTCGGCGCGCACCGCGTCGGCCAGCAGGGTGGTGAGGTGTTCGACCGGGCGGGCGGCGTCCCCGACCGCCGGGACCAGTCCCAGGCGTTCGGTGGGATCGAGCACCATGATGTCGCCGATCGGGGTGGCCGGTGCGTCGATCACGGCGTCGGTGATGCGGCGCAACCGTGCGAGCATCGCCTGTGCGGTCGACTCGTCGAAAAGGTCGGTGGCGTAACCGAGTTCGGCCGAGAGGCCGCCCGGTGCGCCGGCGGGATCGCGGTGTTCGGTGAAGGTGAACGACAGGTCGAACTTGGCGAGTCCGGTGTCGACGCGCGATGCGGTGGCCGACAGGCCGGCGAAGTCCAGATCGACCGCGCCGCCGCTGTCGCGGGCGCCGACCATCGGGTCCTCGAGCGCGATCGACACCGCGAAGAACGGATGGACGCCGGTCGTGCGGGCCGGGTTCAGTTCCGACACCATCCGGTCGAACGGCAGTGCGGCGTGGTCGAAGGCGTCGATGTCCACCTCGCGGACCGCGGCGAGCAGCGCGTCGAAGGTCATGTGCTTGTCGACGGTGGTGCGCAACGGGAGGGTGTTGACGAACATGCCGACCAGACCGTCCACGTCGGCATCGCCGCGACCGGACACCGGGGTGCCGACGATCAGATCGGACTGGGTGGACACGGTGCGCAGCAGGGTCGCGACGATCGCGTGGATCGTCATGAACACGCTCGCGCCGCGCTCATCGGCGACACGGCACAGCGCCGCATGGGTGGCCGCCGGAAGGGTGGCGGTCGTCGTCGTGCCACGCAGGGCGGCCGAGCGGGGGCGGGGCCGATCGACGGGGAGTTCGGTCTCGGCCGGTGCGCCGTCGAGGGCATCGGTCCAGAAGCGCAGGTCGGCGGCACCGTCATCGGAGTCCAGGGCGGCGTGCCGGGCGGCACTGATTTGCGAGTAGGTCACCGGCAGGGGCGTCCAGTGTGGTGCGTTCCCGGCGCAGCGGCTGCGATAGGCGGTGGCCAGGTCGTCGGCGAGTGGGCCGAGTGACCATCCGTCGGCGGCGATGTGGTGGACCACCACGGTGAGCCGGTGATCGCCGTCGGCGATGCGCAGGAGACGAGCCCGAATCGGGATCTCGCGCTCCAGATCGAAAGGCAGCCCGGCGAACTCGACGTCGGAGCTCTCCTCGGCGACGTCGGCGACCGAGAGGGGTGTGGCGACCTCGGCCGGATCGAGCACCTCGATGTAGGCCGTGCCGGACTCCTCGCGGACGGTGCTGTGCAACGGTTCGTGCCGGGCGATCACGTCGCCCAGCGCGGCGTGCAGGGCGGGCACGTCGAGATCGCCGACGAGGCGGACGGTGAACGGGATGTGGTAGCTCGCGGTGGCACCGGAGGCGAGCTTGCTCGCCAACCACAGGCGATGCTGGGCGGGGGACAGCGGCACCGGGCCCTGGGTCTGCGTGTCCTCGTCCCGGGTGTGCTCGTGGCCGCGAGCACCTCCGGCTTCGGTGACGTGGGCGGCGATAGCAGCGAGGTCGCCGGCGTCGAAGATGTCACGAATGCCGATGCGGTGACCGGTGGTACGGGACAGCCGTGCCGATACGCGGGTCGCCGACAGCGAGTTACCGCCCAGATCGAAGAAGTTGTGCGACATGGACACCGAGTCACGGCCGAGCACGGCGGCGACGGTGTCGGCGACCAGTTGCTCGGCGGGCCCGGTGGGGGCGAACTGCGCGGTGAATGCGTCGGTGGTGATCTGCGGTGCGGGGAGTGCGCGCCGATCGAGTTTGCCGTTGGCGTTCACCGGTAACGTGTCCAGCACGACGATCGCCGTCGGGATCATGTGGTCGGGCAACCGGTCGCGCAGCATCGACCGCAGGTCCTGATCATGCAGTTCGGTACTGCCACTGACGTATCCGACGATCGACGGTTCACCGTCGACGACGTCGTCGCGGAGCACGGCACCGGACGAGGTGACCCCGTCGATCCGGGCGAGCGCCGCCTCGATCTCACCGAGTTCGACGCGCTGGCCCCGAATCTTGATCTGGGAGTCGCTGCGTCCGAGGTACTCCAGCGATCCGTCGGCGCGGCGCCGCACCAGATCACCGGTGCGGTACAGGCGTGCGCCGTCCGGGCCGGCGACGAACCGCGACGCGGTCAGATCCGGGCGGGCCGCGTACCCGCGGGCGAGTTGCACACCGCCGAGGTACAGCTCGCCGATCGCCCCCGCCGGTTGCGGGTTCAGGCGCCGATCGAGGACCGCGACGGTGGTGTTCCACACCGGTGTGCCGATGGGGATGATATCGGCGTCGGGTGAACAGAAGTCGTGGTGGGTGACGTCGATGGCGGCCTCGGTAGGGCCGTAGAGGTTGTGGATCGGCGCGCCGGACAGGCGGGCGGTGGCCGCGACGGTCGCAGGGGTGAGCGCTTCGCCACTGGTGATGATCCGGCGCAGGCTCGACAGGCTCTCGTCGTCGGTCCTCTCATTGCCGGCCGAACCGAGGGCCTCGGCGAATGCCGCGAGCATCGACGGAACGAAGTGCGTCGTGGTGATCTGTGCATCGTCGATGACCTGCTGCAGATACCACGGATCGCGATGACCGTCGGGTGTCGGCAGCACCAGGGTGGCGCCGCTGATCAACGGCCAGAAGAACTCCCAGACCGACACGTCGAAGGTGGCCGGTGTCTTCTGCAGCACCCGATCGTCGGTGCCCAGCGGGTAGGCGTGCTGTGTCCAGCGCAGGCGGTTGACCAGTGCGCGGTGAGAGACGATGACGCCCTTGGGCTTTCCGGTGGATCCGGAGGTGAACAGGACATAGGCCGGGTGATCGGGGCGGGGCCGGGTCACCGCCGCGGGTGCGATCGAGGTGAGGTCCTCGAGGGTCGTGGTGGGGAGATCGCCGTCGACCGGAAGCGGCGTCGAATCCGCAACAATGACCGTGGTCGGGTGCGCGGTGTCGAGGATGTGAGCGAGCCGCTCGGCGGGCTCGTCGGGATTGACCGGCAGGAACGCCGCGCCGGCCCGGATGGTGGCGTGCAGCGCGATGAGCTGATCGATGCCGCGGGCAAGTGCCACCGCGACAACCGATTCCGGCCCGATCCCGCGGGCGGCCAGGCCTGCGGCCGTGGCGTCGGCGCGCTCGGTGAACTGTGCGTAGGTCAGGGTGGTGCCGGTCGTCGCATCGAGGAGCGCCGGGTGATCGGCGAACCGCGCGGCGGCGTCGTCGACGAGGTCGAGCACGGTCTGATCGCCGAGTTCGACGTACTCACCCGTCGACGCCGCGGTGATCGCGGAGCGTTCGTCGGCACCCGGCAGCGCGATGGCGGTGACCGGGCATTGCGGATCGGTGTGTACGAAACGATCGAGGAAGTCGATGAATCGGCGATGATGGGTGGCGATCTCATTGTCGGAGTACAGGTTCGGGTTGGCCTCGAGATCCAGACGCATGCCGCCGGTGAATCCGTCGTAGACGTTGATCGAGGCATCCTCGACCGGTCCGGTCGACAGGACGTTCAATTCGCCACGCAAGGAACCGAAGTCGATGTGCTCGAAGAACAACATCACGTTGACCATCGGGCCGAAGAACCCGCGTCGGCCACCGGTGTTGCCCAGGACGTCGCCGGTGATCTCCTCGTGGCGGAATCGTTGATGCCGCAGGGCGTGCTTGATCTCGGTGTTCGTGGCGCCCATCAACTCCGCCACCGAACGGGGTCCGCCGTCGCCGTGCAATGACACCCGGATCGGCACCACATTGGAGGTCAGGCCCGCCGAGGTGCGCAGGATGTCGGCGTCACGGCAGGCGACCGGCAGCGAGAACATCGCCTCATCGCGGTCGTTGAGCAGGGCGAGGTAGAGAGCGGCCGCGGCGCTGATGACGGAGGCGGGACGCACCCCGTGGGCCGTGCCGGCAGACCTGATCGCAGCAACGAGGGGCTCGGTCAGCTCTGCCGGATGGACGGTGGCCACTCGCGCCGCGGCCGCGGTATGGGAGGTCAGGGAGGTGATCTCGGCGGGCTCGCCGGACGGGTCGTGCAGGACGGCGGCCCAGTGCTCGCGGGCCGCGGCGTACCGGTCGGAGTCACGCCAGGTGCGATCGATCTCGGCGACCTGTGACATCGAGGCGGTGGTCGCCGGAGCGACCGGGACATCGCCCGACAGTGCGGTGTAGTGGGCGGCGACGCGCAGCATCATGTACATCGCGGCGTAGCCGTCGAACGCCAGGTGGTGGCCCCAGCAGTACCAGATGTGGTGCCGCGGCCCGAGCGTCAGCAGATGGGTCTCCAGTAGCGAGTCGGTCATGAGATCGGTCGACCGGGAGCGATGGTCGTCGATCCAGGCCAGGGCCGCCGCCCGCGGATCGGGGTCGGAGGAGAAGTCACGCCGCCCGAGCGGGATCACGCGATCACGATCGACGCGCACCAGCGGCTCGCCGTCCTCGGTGTCGACGAGGGTCAGCAGGCCCGACTCGGTCTCGGCGGCCGTCGCGGCGACCGCGCGGCGCATCACCTCGCCGTCGACCGCATCGTGGAACTCGGCGTATGCGGCCACCGACATGGGGACGTCGGGATCGAGCTGCTGTGCGTAGTAGATGCCGCGCTGCGCTGCGGTCATCGGGATGGTCTCGGCAGTCTCGATCGTGTCGGTGATCAAGTCGTCGATACTCACAGGGGAGCCTCCTGATGGTGGACGGGAGTCTCTGGTGGACGATCCCGGGACGGCCGATTGCTTCAGCCATGCCCGATGTGTGACTCGCGCGGTGCTTCGTCCGGGGGATGGCGGCAGATGGGTGAGACTTGAGAAAAATTTCGTCTCGGCCACGGATTTGGTTCCCACCTGCGGTTTCACCTACACTTGACGGGTTGCCCGCAGCACGCATGTGCCGCGAATCGGCTCACGAACCCACTGGGAGGTCCCGCGAAAGCGGAAAAGCCCAGGCAGGCGTGTGTCCGGTGGTGACAGACCGTGTGCGTCGGGTCGGAAATCCGGCGGACATAACCATCCAGGTCAAGGAGAGAATCGAGTGATTCAGCAGGAGTCTCGCCTGCGGGTCGCCGACAACACCGGTGCCAAGGAGATCTTGTGCATCCGTGTGCTCGGCGGTTCGTCGCGGCGCTACGCCGGCATCGGTGACGTCATCGTCGCCACTGTCAAGGACGCCATCCCCGGCGGCAACGTCAAAAAGGGTGAGGTCGTCAAGGCCGTCATCGTGCGCACCACCAAGGAGCGCCGTCGCCAGGACGGAAGCTACATCCGTTTCGACGAGAACGCTGCCGTCATCCTCAAGGGTGAGAGCGATCCCCGTGGAACCCGCATCTTCGGCCCGGTCGGCCGCGAGCTGCGTGAGAAGAAGTTCATGAAAATCGTGTCGCTGGCACCGGAGGTGATCTGACATGAAGGTGCACAAGGGTGACACCGTGATCGTCATCTCGGGCAAGGACAAGGGCGCCAAGGGCAAGGTCATCCAGGCCTTCCCGAAGGACGAGCGTGTTCTGGTCGAGGGCGTCAATCGCATCAAGAAGCACACCGCAGCCTCGGCCGGCGAGCGTGGCGCCTCCTCGGGCGGCATCGTGACCCAGGAGGCCCCCATCCACGTGTCGAACGTGATGGTCGTGGACTCCGACGGCAACCCGACCCGCGTCGGATACCGCGTCGACGAAGAGACCGGCAAGAAGGTCCGGATCTCGCGCAAGACCGGGAAGGACATCTGATCATGACCACAACTGAGAAGGTCCAGCCTCGGCTCAAGCAGCGCTACCGCGCCGAGATCAAGGACGCACTGAACAGCGAGTTCGACTACGCCAACGTGATGCAGATCCCGGGCGTCGTCAAGGTCGTCGTCAACATGGGTGTCGGTGACGCCGCCCGCGACGCCAAGCTGATCAACGGCGCGGTCGCCGACCTCGCCCTGATCACCGGCCAGAAGCCGGAGATCCGTCGTGCTCGTAAGTCCATCGCGCAGTTCAAGCTGCGTGAGGGCATGCCGATCGGCGCGCGCGTCACGCTGCGCGGCGACCGCATGTGGGAGTTCCTCGATCGTCTCGTGTCGATCGCACTTCCCCGTATCCGCGACTTCCGTGGTCTGAGCGACCGCCAGTTCGACGGCAACGGCAACTACACCTTCGGTCTCAACGAGCAGTCGATGTTCCACGAGATCAACATCGACAACATCGACCGGCCGCGCGGCATGGACATCACCGTCGTCACCTCGGCCACCAACGACGAGGAAGGCCGCGCGCTGCTGCGCCACCTGGGCTTCCCGTTCAAGGACAACAACGCGAAGGACAACTGAGATGGCCAAGAAGGCTCTGATCAACAAGGCCAACAAGAAGCCGAAGTTCGCCGTGCGCGCCTACACCCGCTGCAACAAGTGCGGTCGCCCGCACTCGGTGTACCGCAAGTTCGGCCTGTGCCGCGTGTGCCTGCGCGAAATGGCACACGCCGGCGAGCTGCCGGGCGTGCAGAAGTCGAGCTGGTGACTTAAGCCCCCGCTGGTCGAGTAGCCGCGACGAAAAAGCGGCGTATCGAGACCACATTCACAACTGAACACAAGACCCCGTCTCCCACGTGGAGGCGGGGTCTTGTGGGCTTTCACCGAGCTGCTGAAAGTGGGGGAGGAATGTTCCTCCCCCACTTGTCATTTCGTTCTCGGGAAATATCTGGGGGAGGAGCGGAGAGTGGGGGGAGGAAGTTCGCCTCGACATCCGCACGACTCCGGTTCGGGTCAACGGCATCCGACCGGCGCTCACACGTCCACGTTCGGCGTTGCGCGGAACGCTGGGCGGGTCTGCTCAGCGCCTCGAGACGCCACTGCGTTGGGCAGCGTGCCAACCGGTTCCGCCGTAGTCGACGTTCACTGCCGCGCCGTGTCGGTGGAGTTGGGTGGCACTCATGCCTGCCTCACGCGGGCATTCCCGCATGGAAGTCGGGTGGCCGTCCGCTCTTGCGTCACTATGATGACCGTCATAGAATTTCGGGTAACCGCCACAGAGGGGGAAGTGCCGATGACGACGCTGGCCGAGGTTCTCGCCTCGTTCGATCCGAACGCGCAGTTCGCCATCCCCGAGGGATGGACCCAGGGGCGCACGGCCTATGGAGGCCTGACCGCGGCGCTGGCCGTTGCGGCGGCCCAGCAGACCGACGGGGATGCCCTTCCTCCGCTGCGTGCGGCGCAGTTCGCGTTCACCGCCCCGGCGACCGAGAAGCTGTCCGTTCAGGCCCAGCGGCTGCGGGAGGGCCGGTCGGTGACCAGTGTCGCGGTGGAATCGCTCAGCGGGAATACGGTTGCGGCGCAATCGACCCTGATCTTCTCTGCCGGACGGGAGAGTTCGGTGCGGCACAGCATGATCACGCGGCCTGATGTTCCGGCGCCGGAGGATTGTCTGAGTCTGGATGCTCCGTCAACGCTGCAGCCGTCTTCGCTGCCAACTTCGAACGCCGGATGGCCGCCGGTGCCATCCCGGTCACCAATGCCGAAGTCCCCGAGCTGATCTGGTGGGTACGTCACCGTGACGCCCGCGGCGTGGACCCGTCGGTGGCGTTGATCGCCCTCGGCGACAGTCTCCCGCCCGCGGCGATGACCGCCTTCTCGGACTGGGCGCCGGTCAGCACGGTGATGTGGTCGGTCGACGTGTGCGCCAACACCATTGACGACGCCACCGGATGGTTCCTGTTGCGATCGTCGAGTGTCGTCGCCGAGGCCGGATATTCGTATCAGACGATGGAGGTGTGGGACGCCGGCGGCCGGTTGGTCATGACCGGTACCCAGACCGTCGCGATATTCACCTGAACTGCCGGTTCAGCGAGTGACACCCAATCGTCGATGAGGTCGGGCAGCGTGTCGATGCCTGCGGTCAGTGCCGTCTGGAAGGCTCGGGGGACCACGGGGTCGGCCCATCTTGCCGAAGAGTCCGCCGAGCCCGCTTCCGCTCTCGATTCGGTAAGTGTAATGAGTGCCCTCGGCGGTCTCTGAGAGATCAGGTCGCCTACGCAGCGAGGCCGGTCAGGCGCACGTCCCGCTGGGCAGCTTCGTCAGGTTCTTGTTCAACCATGCGGCGACCTTGTCGAGGACGGCGGTGCCCGCCTCGAAGGTTTCCCCGGGCGTGTAGGTGCCCATGGTGACGGCGGTCTGCCGGCCATCCGCGTGGGTGATCAGCCCGAGTTGGCGAACCTCGTACCCGCCCTCGTCGCCTGGGCCCCAACCACCTTTCACCGCAGTGGCTTTGGGTGCCGGCATCACCTCGACCCCCCACTGTTGGTTGCCGGCGACCTGACCCATCAGCGACACCACGAAATCGTCGCCGGACTCACAGGGCAGGTGCGAGGCGAAGGTGGCCGCAGACGCCAGCGGCCATACGGTGAGGCCGAAGGTTTCGTCGGGTTCGGTGATACGCACGAGTTGTGTTGTCTCGTCACCGAGATCGCGGAAGACCTTGGTCAGTGCCACGCGCGCCTGATCGGGGGTTCCGAGCGACCGGCGCAGCGTCAGGGCTCCCTCGTTGTCGGAGTTGATGATCGTCGTCCGCACGGTGGCGCGAGTGCTCGCGCTGTTCGACTTGCGCAGTGCGGCGATCGACAGCGGCACCTTGATCGTCGACCACGCGACGCGCGGGGTCTGGTCACCGAAGGAGATGACCGGTCCACCGCCGACCGGGGCAAGTGCCACACCGACATTCGACGGGATGTCGAGGCGATCGAAACTCGCCCGTAGGTTTGCGGGAGCCGATGCCGAAATCGATTGTTGGGCCGTGGTTGCCGAGGATGCCGGCGACAGGGCCGAGGATTCCGCGACCGCCGTCGGTGGGGTCGGATCCTCGGCGTTGTCCGAACACCCCGTCAGCGTCGCAACGGCGATGGACGTGACGAGCGAGGCGATGACGGCGCGGCGGAAGACCAGTGGTCGCGCGGAAAAGGGCACTCGGGTTCCCGTCAGTAGACGTAGACAACGGCCTGATTGCCGCCGCGGCACGCGATGATTCCGGCGTAGGGATCACACGACATCACGTAGTACTTGCGTTGTTGCGGTGCCCATCCGTTGACCACCCGAGACTCTCCCAGGGGACCGCCGGCGACATAGGCGTCACGCACGTTGATCGCGAACTCACATCCGGTCCACTGGGGATAGCCGGTGCCGACGCCGGTGGCGCCCGGACACGGCTGATTGTCCGGGGGTGGCGCGGCCGGAACGTAGCTTGGGGTGGTGGGAGCCACGGTCGTCGGAGCGGCCGCCGTCGGCTGGGTCGCCGCGGTGGTGTCGGTGGTGACGGCCGCCGAGGACACGTCGTCGTCGTTGCCGCCGAGTTGATCGACGACCAGCCAGCCACCGACACCGGCGAGTGCGCCGACCAGCAGGACGACCACTGCCGCCAAGATCATGTTGGTCCGCCGCGATCCGCCCGAACTCGGCGCGGGAGCCGGCGGGTAGCCGGGATATCCGTAGGGAACCGGGCCGGACACGTTGGGCCCGACCGGTTGTGGTCCCGACGGGTGTGGTCCCGACGGGTGCGGCCCGGACGGATACGGACCTCCGACCTGGGGGCCGGAAACATTTGCGGTTCCCTGCGGGCCGGGATGCTGTTGCATGTATCCCGCGCCGGCGACCATCGTCCGGTCCGCGGTGGGCGTCTGCGGATTCGAGATGACGGTCGGGGAGTCCGGGGGCGGTGGCGGTGGTGGCGGGGCGATCGGGGACGGCGCGGCAAGCGTCGCCGGGGCACCGCCCGGCGACTTCGTGAGCGACGTCTGCGCGGCCGCCGCTACCGGTGGCGCCTCACCGGCCAGCGCCTTGCGCGCTGCGGCGGCCAATTCCAGGGCCGATGGGCATCGGCCGGCAGGATCGCGATGCAGACCCCACGCCACCACGGCGTCCATCTCGGGTGTCACATTCGGATTCGCCGCGCTGGGCGAGGGCGTCTCGTCGAACAGGATGCCGCGCATCACCGTCGAGATCGACTCGCCGGGGTACGGCTGACGGCCGGTGAGCATCTCGAAGAGCACCACGGTCAGCGAGTACACGTCCGAGGCGGCCGTCACCGGAGTGGCCTCGAACTGCTCGGGCGACATGTAGGCGACCGACCCGACGGCGGTGCCGGTTTTGGTGAGATGGGTGTCGTTGTCGGCGTGGGCCACGCCGAAGTCGACGAGGTAGGCGAAGTTGGCGCCGGTGACGAGGATGTTCTCGGGTTTGACGTCGCGGTGCACCAGGCCCGCGGCATGCGCGGCGTCGAGAGCCGCGGCGACCTGTTCGATGAGGCCGACCGCGTCGACCGGCGACAGTGTTCCCCGCTCACGCAGGATCGCCCGCAGGTCGCGACCGTTCACCAGCCGCATGTCGAGAAACAGGGTCGAATCGATCTCGCCGAAGTCGTGAATGGGGATGACGTGCGGTTCGTCGAGGCGCGCCAGGGTCTGGCATTCACGCCGGAATCGTTCCTGGAACGACGGATCCTGCGCGTACTGCATCGTCAGCAGTTTCAAGGCGACGTCGCGTTGCCTGGTGGTGTCGTAGGCGCGGTAGACCTCACCCATCCCACCCCGGCCCAGCAGGGAATCGAGCCGGTAGGGACCAAAGGTCTCACCCACTCGATCGTTCGTGCTCTCGGACATCACTCACCCCTCCTGTGCGGCACATGACATCCTAGGTCGAAGAATGGTCGCGGGTTCACTCGAACCCGCGAGATTCATCGGATCGGTTGACCGGACTCTCGGGTCGAGAACGGTTCAGCGGCCCAGGAAACCGCCGAGCATGCCGCCGACGCCGGCCTGACCGCCCTCGCCGGTGCCGCCGATCATGCCGCCCGGTGGCAATTCCGACGGTTGCACCACCACGAAGCCCTGGCCGCTGAACGCAAGGGTGAGTCGTTCGCCGGTGCTGCGGCCCATCAGGGTGCCGAGGTTGAAGGAGTCGTTGGTCTTGATCGACGTCCGCAGACTCGACGACCAGGCGACCGCCGCATTCGGGTCGGCGTAGGTGGCGGCGTCGACGTTGAGTACGACCGGCGTGCCGTCGGTGGTGATGGCGATCCGGCCGCGGCCGGTGAAGACACAGTTGAACATGCCGGCGTTGCCCAACGCGCCCGCGCCCTGCACCCGGGCGATGTCGTAGGTCAGGGTCGAGTCGAAGGCGAGGACGTTCGCACCATTGATGGTGAGGCCGTCGGTGCCGTCGAGATCGATGAGATGGATGTCGGAGGCGGCATTGGCGAGGAACAGATCACCACGGCCGCTGACCTTCATCAGGGGCACGCCCTCACCGGAGAGGGCTTGGCGCATCATGCGGCCGAAGCCGCCGGAGCCGAGGGCCTCGAACTTCAGGTCGCCCTGATAGGCGACCATCGACCCGGCCCGGGCCATCACCTCACCGGACAGGCCGATGCGGCACATCTTGCTGCCCTGCTTCTGGATGCCCTGCCCGGAGACCTCGGCGTGGTTGGGGTTGAACAGATCGCTGTGCATGGCGGCTCCCTGCGGTTGCGGCTGGGGTCGGGGTGATGGCGGAGGTGGTGGGGCGGCCGCCGTCGCGGATGACGGGTTCGGCTGCGTCGGCGGCCACGGTTGCGGGTCGCTGACGCGTGGTGGCTGCGTCGTCGGAGTTGGGTCATCGTCGACGGAGATCCCGAAAGCCGTTGCCAATCCGGCCAATCCGGCGTCGTATCCCTGCCCGACGGCGCGAACCTTCCACTGTTCGCCGCGGCGGTAGATCTCAAGGCAGACCACCGCGGCCTCACTCGTCAGGCCGTCGGGTCGAAAGGTCAGTTCCTCACCGCCGCCCATCGGGGTGACGGTGGCGTCGATGCGTCCGGCCGTCGCGAAGCTCGTCGGACCGGTGCCGTCGAGGCTCGCGGCGATCGCGACGGTCTCGATGTCGGAAGGGATGCGCGCGGTGTCGACGGTGATGACGTCCACGCCGCGCTCGGAGCGGTAGGTGATGCCGGCGCCGGACGGCTGGTTGTAGAAGATGAGGTCGGCGTCGGTGCGCACGCGCCCGGCGGAGGTCAGCAGTACCGCGGAGGTGTTCACCGGCGACGCAGACCGCACCGACACCGTCACCGACGGTGTGGGCAGGGCGGTGTTCTCGCCGGGGGAGAGTTGTCTCATCGGCACATCACGCCGTCCATTGTGCCCGGGGGACGGATATGTCCGTGGCGGAGTCATCGGACCCCGCCACGGACACCGTCAGGTCCGGGGTCGGCGACGTTGAGCCGCGCGTCGTTCCATCCGATTGCGGCCGTCGTGGGTGGAGACGGTCCGCGGGCCGACGACGCGACCGGTGGTGGTCGGCGGGATCCCGATGATCGTCTGGGATTGCTGTGAGAGCGAGTACCCGACCTCCCAGGGGTAGGTTCCGAGATCATCGGGCCAGACCACTTGCAGGGCAGGAGCATTCGGGAAGAGCTCGTTACTCATGCACAGGTCGGACTTGTCGATGATCTCGATGAGCATCACCGGTACGTCGAGAGCGTTGAGGGGGATCGGTGCCCTCGCGTCGACGATCTTCGCCCAGTCGTAGGTGTGCAGAAGGTTGCCGAGTTCGTTGAGGACGCGACCGGCGGTGCCCATGTCGAGTCCGTAGACGGCCAGTTCCGGGATGTCGTGCATGACGAGCCCGGAGGTGTAGGCGAACGGGCAGTCTGGCTGGTCGGAGCCGTCGCATCCCTCGACCATGCAGTGCTCGCCGACAGCGGTCACCGCCCAGCCGTGAATGCGGATCCGTTCGATGATCGACCGCACGATCGGGTTCGGATGCCAGCGGGGTAGTCCGGGGACGGCGTGGATTGGATCGGCCATGTCACACTCCTGATGTTCGACGGGTGTGGTCAGTAGAGCAGGAGGGTCTGACATTCTCGTTCGGGGGAGATGTCCGCCGGGTGAGTGAACCCTCGGAGGTGCGCGCCGCCCGGGATGCGCGGTGATCGGGTTTGACTAAGCTCGCCAGAGAAGATCATCACCTCGTGCGTGGTGGCGATATGTTGGAACTCGAGGGTGATGTTCGCGTTTTCGGAGTATGACGCCGCCGACCTGCGTGATGACACCTGGGTGGACCTGTTCCCGTGGCTGGATGGGTACGAATCCGCGGACGCGGTGTGCCTCGAGGAACTCGTCCCCGACGTTTCGGACTGGTGGATCGCCGACTCGCCACGTGACACCGCCACTGACGTATCGCTCGAGGAACTCGTCGCCGGCCTGGCGCGTCTGGCCGTCCGCCGACATCGAAACATCACCTTCGATGAGCTCGCACCGCGCCTCGATCCGACCATCCCCGTCGCCGGTCTGCGCCTGGATCCGCGGGCCGAGACCGTCGTGCGACGCCTGGCGGACCGTGCGTCGGTCCCGACACTGATGGCGGTGAGTGTGGAGTCGTTGTTCACGTTGAAAGGGACGAGCCCCGACACCGTGCAGGAGGTCGCCGCAGGCGTTCTCGGCGCATCCATCCTGCTGTCACCCGAGGCCGGGGTACTGCCCGACGAGGATGCCGACAGTCCGGTGGCCGTGCAACTCGTCGAGGACCTCCGTTTGCTGGCGCGGTGGCGTGGTCTACGGGGCGGCCTTGGTCTACCTCTCATCGCCGTCGACATCGAGGACGACGCACCCGAGCAGGTGCAGGACGTCGCGACCCGGATCGCGGCGATCACGGGCAAAGACTTCACCGGGACGGTGGAGTCGAATCCGGTCGACGAACTCGAGAATTTGATCGAACAGCTCGATGAACGGGAGACGCTGGCACTCACCGAGTTCGTGATGGCTGCCGAACCGATCAGCATGGGGCAGCTCAGCGTGCGGTTGCACGTGAGCAAGCCCCGCGCCGGTGGGATCGTCGCCAAACTCAAGCAGGATCTCGCTGCCGCGTGTGAGTTCGAGACCACCGCGGGCGGATTGCTCGCGAGTATCCGCGCCGAGATCCGACCGGTGACGTCGCTGGACCGACTACTCGACATGGCGCCCGTGCTGCGGACCGAGGTGCCGTCGCTGGGTGTGCCGTTGTGGTTGGCCCTCGATCGCCTCGACGACGGATTCGAGGTCATCGGGACCTGGGCGGTGGCCCCGGACCTGCGCTCGGCCAAGGGTCGCACGATCGTCATGCTCGAGCAGTTTGAATCCGATAACGCCGTCGCGCCCATCGAGGTAGCCGCCACGACGCTTCGGCTGTCTACGGACGAGGTCCGAGAGTGGTTGCAGTACTGTGAGATTCCGGTTATCGGCGACAGTGTGCTGTTGTCTACGCGCCGACTTGTCGACCATGCTGCCGGGATCTTGGAGGTACTCGGGCCCACCGATATCGGCCACCTGGTCGATGTGCTGAACACCGATCGCTCCGATCAGTACGTCGAGCGGCACCTCGGCGACGACGAGCGATTCACTTACGTAGTCGGAAAGTGGTGTCTGGCAACTTCTCTCGGGGTGGAGGTGAGATCGACACAACCAGCCGAACATCACGCTGGTACCGAACATCGGTCCACAGAGGGGGATTCGGACGCGCCTGCCGTTGTTGTCCGGCCCACGCGACGACTGTATCGGATCGGTGACACCTGGTGCTTCCGTCTGCGCGTGACTTCTGAGCACCTCCGTGGTTCCGGATTCACGGTACCGGTCGGAGTGGCGCAGTCGTTCGGATGCGCGCAGGGCGCGGTGCGTGAGCTGACCAGTCGGCTCGGCACGCAGACGGTGCGCTGGACCGGAACCAATCCGACATGCGGGACCATCCGCCGGTTCCTGAATGAACTGTCCTCGCAGTCTGGGGATCTGGTGTTCCTCGTCTCCTCGGAAGACGGGGGATTCGACGTCGTGCCCGGTGCCGAGACCGACCCCTCAGACCCGATTCGCGGGGCGCTCGCACTGATCGGCGTGGCCGATCTGCAGAGCATCTCCGATGCCGACGCCGCGCCACTGCTCGCGTCGGCGATCGGACTCGATCCCGATACCAAACCACGCCGCATCCTCAGTCGCTACCAGTCTCGCGACGATGTGGTCGCCACGCTGCTGGAGCAGGCGTGGACGGTGGCCGCACGATGACGACCGAACCCGTCGAGTTCACCGCCACAGAACGAGCATTGGGCCTGCATCACACCGTCGCCACCGCCGTCGCCGATCTGATCGACAACAGCATCGACGCCGGCGCCCGATACGTGTTGGTCCGATTCCTGCAGTCCGGCCGGCGGATCGTCGGTCTACGGATCATCGATGACGGTCGGGGAATGGATGTCCGGACCATCAACGCGGCGATGCGCTATGGGGTACAGCGCAACTACGGTGGTCGCGAGCAGGGGCACTTCGGTGTCGGTCTCAAGGCCGCGTCGCTCAGCCAGGCCGATACCGTGACCGTGTATTCACATGCGGCCGAATCGAATGCGGTCGCCCGTCGGCTGACCGTCGACGATCGCCACGATGCTCCCCGGCTCACGGTGCTGCCGGACATGGATGCTGCAAAGTTGGTGACCGCGACGCGGCCTCGATTTCCGTTCGAGACGGGAACCATCGTCGAATGGCGCGGTATCCGCACCTTCCCGAATACCGCATCCGCGGACGAGCAGGGCGCCTGGCTGGAGACCACGATCGGTGACCTGCAGGATCAGCTGGGACTGGTATTCCATCGGCTGATCGAGGACAGGCTGACCATCACCATCGATGTCCTCGACGAAGCCGTCGGGCGTGCCGGCGTCCCGCGCACGGTGCGAGCGATCGACCCGTTCGGCTACCGCGCGAGTGGCCGACCGGGCTACCCGCGGTCGGTGCCGGTTCTCGGTGATGACGCCGTCCAGACGCACATCTGGCCGGCCCGGAGCTCGGCACCCGAGTACAAACTCGGTGGCCTTCCCGGCCGCGACTCCCAGGGTTTCTTCGTCTATCGCCACGACCGGCTGCTCCAGGCCGGCGGCTGGCTGGGGGTGCTCCGGCCTCGTCCGGACTGGGCTTTGGCGAGGGTGGTGATCGACCTCGATGAGGTTGTGGCCCAGCACATCACCATCAATCCGGAGAAATCCGGCGTGACTCTCGACGCGACTCTGTCATCGGCGCTCCGCGACGCGCTGAGCGACGGCTACCTCGACGATGCGGCTACGACGGCTGTCGCGGCACGGCGGGTGCAGCGCCGCCCGATCAGCGTCGTCGAACCGGGGATCGGCCTGCCGGACGAGGTGGCCGACGAGTTCGCCGACAGCTTCTCGTTCGTGGAGACCGCGGAGCCGGTCGGAATCGGGTGGCGGGTGCTGGCGGCCGATCGGTTCTTCGAGGTCGACCTGGAATCGCGCACCTTGTGGCTGAACGCACGATTCCGCAGGCAACTGGGTGGGCGACGGCGCTCCGCCGACGACGTCCCGGTCCTGCGGACCCTGGTGTATCTCCTCGCCCAGGACATGTTCGACGCTGTGCGGCACAGCGCCAGGCAGGTCGAGCAGATGGATGCCTGGCAACATGTGTTGATCGCGGCACTCGCCGCCGACGAGGGGAGTCCGCAGTGATCGACGTGGTGATCGACGCGCTGGTCCGCGAGTTCACGACCGACCTCGCACCCACCCGATTCCTCGGTGCGGTAGCCGGTCGTGTGATGGATGCCGGCCACGACCCGGCCGCCGTCACCATGGATCAGGCGATCAACGTCATCGTCTCCGAGGAAGCCGCCGCGGTTCAGTCGGCGGTGCGATCGGCGCTGACCCGCTGGGACGCGGAGGAGGCCGCGGCATGGATCGGCGGCACCGCAGCGCACACCCCGCAACGCCGGGCCCTGATCTACACGCTCCTCGGAATTCCCGTCGAGGCCTTCGATCCTTTGACCGAGATCTTCCCGATTGCGGGCGGGCCGACGGTGATCGTCGCTCCGCAACCGTGGGAACCCTGGTATGTTCCGGAACGCCGTGCGGCACATGACTTCTACTGGTCTGCCTATCGTCGGCTCCTGGTCGAGAAGGGGTGGGGGCCGGACACCGTCGATGACCTCGGCGTGGCCACCACTGCTGTGGTGCAGCGCCTGGCCGATCCGACCCGTGAGGAGCCGTATCAGTCCAAGGGACTGGTCGTGGGTTACGTGCAGAGCGGCAAGACGGCCAACTTCACCGGTGTGATCGCCAAGGCCATCGACGCCGGATATCGGCTGATCATCGTGTTGACCGGCACGATCGAATTACTGCGCAGCCAGACTCAGCGTCGGCTCGACATGGAACTCATCGGCATGCAGAACATCGACGAGGTGGAGTACGCGAACGACGAGGACTGGCACGCGGGCACGTTCCTCAATCACGTGCTGGACCCGAATCACTCCAACGAGGCACCCGCGGTCCGGCGACTGACCGGTCGAGTCGACGACTACAAGGCACTCGCGAAGGGAATCGGCACCCTGCACTACGAGTTCGTCGATCACTCGAAGCCGTTGTTCGACCCGGTCAACCTCTATCCGAGCAACGTTCGGGTCGCCGTCGTCAAGAAGAATGCGGCGGTGTTGAAGAAGCTCGTCGCCGACGTCGGGCGTATCCCCACGCCGCTCGAGCAGATCCCGACCCTGATCATCGACGACGAGGCGGACCAGGCGTCGGTGAACACCCAGAACCCCAAGAGCTTTGCCGCCGGACGGATCGAGCGGACCGCGATCAACGAACAGATTTCGTTGCTCCTGGGGCGGCTCGGACGCAGTCAGTACGTCGGCTACACAGCGACGCCGTTCGCGAATGTCTTTGTCGATCCGGATGATTCGGTGAACATCTTCCCGAACGACTTCATCGTCAGCCTCGACCGTCCCAAGCAGTACATGGGAGGTGCCGACTTCCACGACGGCGCTGTTGATCTCGATGACGATCTGAGTGAGACGGTCGAGAAGACCCCGGCCACCTCTAATGAGAAAGCGTTCGTCCGGGATCTGCGCGCCCAATGCGACGAGGACCGTGACGCCGAACGGCTGTGGGCACTCGACTCCTACGTCTTGTCCGGTGCCATCAAGCTGTTCCGCCGCAATCGTGGCGTGGCCGGGAGTTTCCGGCATCACACGATGCTCGTGCACGAATCGGTCAAGCAGTCCGAGCATGAGTCGCTGGCCGCCGACTTCGAAAACCTGTGGAAGAACGCCGGATACAGTCAACCGCACGGGTTGGAGCGTCTGGAGAAGTTGTGGGAGAGCGACTTCCGGGTCGTTTCGGCCGATCGCGCCGACCCGCGGACACCGGCCCCGGCGACCTTCGATGAACTCGAGGTGTTCATCGGAGAGGCGTGCGATCGGATCGGGGCGGGGGTGAGCCCGGTGATCATCGTCAACGGCGCTGCGGACAAGGATTACGTGCAGGAACCGCTGGACTTCCAGGAGCGGGCCGTCTGGAAGATCCTCGTCGGCGGTACCAAGCTGAGTCGTGGTTTCACCGTCGAAGGGCTGACCACCACGTACTACACCCGCCGAACCGCGCAGGCGGACACGCTGATGCAGATGGGACGGTGGTTCGGTTTCCGGCCCGGGTATCGAGATCTGGTGCGGCTGTTCATCGGTCGTGAGGTACCGGGTCCCGGTGGGACGGTCGTCGACATGTATGCGGCGTTCGAGGCCATCGTCGGCGACGAGGAGGAGTTCCGCGACGAACTGCGGCGGTTCAAGGGGCTCAACGAGGCCGGCGAGCCGATGGTCACCCCCCGCGATGTGCCGCCGATGGTGTTCCAGCGTCTTCCGTGGCTCAAACCGACTGCCACCAACAAGATGTACAACGCGGAGTTGAGCTATCGCAGCGTCGGCGGCCAGAGTTTCAGTTTTACGATGCAACCCCCGCGCGGTGACGGAGCGAACAATGCCAACCATTTTCGCGCGGTCCGTCCGCTGCTCGACGCGCTCGACCAGACCGGTTCGTTCTCGTTCATCGACAAGGACCAGACGCCGCGAGTCTTCGATGCGCAGTACGGAATTGTCGACGCCGAGAATGTTCTCGACGTCATCAGTCGGTTCGTGTGGGATGTCAACTGGGACTTCGAACCCCACCGCAAGGCATTCGAGTCGGCGATTGAGCGCGGGGCGTTCGAGGATCTCGCGATCCTGTTGCCGATCCCGAAAACCAAGAAGCCGGTGCTGATCGGCGATTATCCGACCGAACTACCTCTGGTGAACCGCAAACGTGAAGAGGCCGAATATCGCACCGGATTCACCGGTACCGCGGTGCGTGAGCGGGATGCCATCGAGCACATCGCCGGCAATCCCAACAAGACCGTTGGCGGACCGCTCGCCGCGCAACTCCGGAAACCGACCCGCGGAGCGATGATCCTGCTGTTCGCCAGTGATCCGCCGCCTGGGAGTCGCCATCTCCGGGCGCACAAGCGAGGTCGGGCCGACCCGCGGGACGTGGCGACCCTGTTCTCATATGCACTCCCGTATCTGGCCGATCCGGCTCCCAAGGTCGGGTTCACGGTCCGCAAGGTCGGGGCCGGAGCGATAGTTGATGCGTGATCGTAAGACATGCGTGACCGTAAGAAAGGTGAGAGTTTTCCATGGCTAAGGTGATCGCGACGATCAGCTTGAAGGGCGGGGTCGGCAAGACCACCGTCACCGGCGGGTTGGCGGAGTTCATGTCGGCGGAGTTCGGGCAGCGGGTGCTGCTCATCGACCTCGACTCGCAGATCAACCTCACCACCATGATGATCAGCGAGGAACGCTGGTTCGAACTCAACACCAATGGACGAACCCTCGCCTCGCTGTTCTCCGACGCCGTCCACGGCACCCAGTACTTCCGGCTCGACGAGGCCATCGAACGTGGTGTGTCACCGGTGAAGAAGGTGACGACGGTGGATCTGCTCGCATCCTCGCTCGATCTCATCGAGATGCAGGAGGAGTTGAGTGCGCTACGGGTACGGGGTGACGCCTCGGGTGGCGGCACCGGCTTTCTGCGGAAGGCGATCGCTCCGGTGATCGACTTCTATGACTACGTCCTGATCGACTGTCCGCCGAATATCGGTCCGGTAACCCTCAACGGGCTGGCCGCGGCGGACGCCTACATCATCCCGACCATCCCGGATCATCTGTCCACCTACGGTATTCCGCAGATTCAGAACCGTGTCCGCAGGTTCGGTGACGAGATCGGCAGGGACATCTTCGAATTGGGTGTGGTGATCACCAAGTACAAGGCCAATTCCGCGGTGCACCGTTCGACAACCAAACGTCTCCGCCGTGATCCGTCCATACAGCACGTGTTGCCGAGCTACATCAACGAGTCGAATTCCATTGCCGCAGCTGCGGAGTTCACGTCGTACGGGACTCTCAAGGTCAAGTACGGGAACCAGGGCCAGTTCGATCAGTTCCGCAGTCTGGCGACCGATGTCATGACCGAGGCGCAGGAGAAGCTATGAGTAACGACGACACCCGACGTCGGATCGAGTATCAGGCCGTCGGTGGTGCGCTCGCACAGCTCGACACCAAGAATCCGCACGCGGCGCAACTGATCGCCGGCCTCACCCGGGTCATCATCGACGAGGCCGACAAGTCGAGTCGTTTTGCCGCGGCGCTCGTCGGGGTCATCGACGGTGAGTGTCAAGCTGTGGTGAGTCAGTTCCCGATTTTGTTGTGTTATGCGGTGGGTTGGTGGTGCAGGTTGATGGCGACGCGTTGCTGCGGTCGTTTGACTGTGGGTGGTTGGTGGAAACG